>JBNLCD010000203.1:0-9029 GCA_050303635.1 Anaerolineae bacterium | reverse complement strand
ATCCTCAAAGTTCGCATGTCCATCATTCACAAATTCATGTGTACCCACCGTAAAATAAAGTGTGTAGTCATGGAATTCATAATAAATTTCTTGATAAGATCGATTCTGGTATTGGTATTTATCAATGCGCTTTACTGATTTAATTTGGAGTAGCTCTTCTAAATGCCCTACTAACTCCTCTAATGTAACATCCGCCTCAACCATAATATCCATAGGTGTACCCATATTTTTGGCCTTTACTATACTTTTCATCAGATGAGTGCTTTATTGAGTGACTAACTATATTAATAATTATTACCCAATGTACTCAAAAAATGTCCAAGGTATGTACTAATTACGTAACTTGAGTATATATGAACGATGACAATAATGTTGATGTATGGACACTTCCAATTGTTACCTCTTATCCTTATCACTCCAATGAGGGTCGCAAAATTCTAGACAATAACTATAATCGCGTGTCGTGTGTGGTAACTCATATGTTTTAGAGAAATATTATCCTAGCTGACGTGGAAACGACTTTGCTTTTTATGATGTTACTATGTCGATTTTATTGACTGAATGGGCACAGATTACCCCAGCCTGCTGAAATGAGAGACTAAATGTCAAATTTGACCCTGCAACAAATTACGCCGCATGTCTATTGGATGAACCCGGATGATCCAGATCGTCCGTCCTTAGCGGCGGTGGTTGGGACCACGAAAACCGTCATGCTGGATGCAGGCGCATCGGTGGCGCATACGCAAATCTTTTTAGATGCCTTAAAAGCAGAAGGCGTACGCTTGCCGGATTATGTGGTGCTCACCCATTGGCATTGGGATCATATTTTTGGGTTGCCTGCGCTAAACATGCCGATTATGGCGCATCAGCTCACGGTGCAAGAAATGTATCGCCTTAAAGGTTATGATTGGAGCGATGCCGCGCTAGATGAGCGTCTGAAAACTGGCGAAGAAATTGAAATGTGCGCGCAGGATATCAAGCTCGAATTGCCTGAACCGCGTCAGGTTGACATTATGATCCCCGATATTGTGTTTCAAAATTCGCTCGCCCTCAATTTAGGTGATATGACCTGTCATGTGCAACATGTTGGCGGTGATCATGCCGAAGATTCATGTGTTATTCATGTCGTCGAAGATCAATTTCTGTTTTTGGGAGATGCTTTGTATGATGCAATTTATACCCCCGTACGCCATTTGACCAAAGCCAAAATGTTACCTCTGCTGGCCAAAATTTTGAGTTTTAAGGCGCAATATTTTGTGCAAGGCCATGACCCTGAAGTACGGACTCGTGACTATATTGAAACTTTGGCGGAGCAGATGCGTTATGCGAGTCAATTGATTGATCAATTTCAGGGTGACAAAGTGCAAGCCCTCGCGTTAGCTAAACAAGATGGGCGACTGGATGAGGATATGGAAGATTTTATTGAAGTCTTCGCGGCAGGTTTTGCGATGGCTTAGGCTGGTATCAATTGAGGGCTGGGTCGTAATCAGGATTGACTAGAACGCCCCAGTCCCAAATATTATTGTAACGGAACAAGGCTTTGCCAATGATTTGGTCGCGTCGAATCGGGCCAAATTCAACACTGTCCTGACTATCATTGCGGTTATCCCCAAGTACAAAATATTGATTTTCGGCAATATACCAATCGCGATTGCGACAGCGCCGCCAGAGGCAGACTTCTTCAATATAGGGTTCATCAAGCTGGACGTCGTTAATATAAATAATGCCGCGATTCATTTCGATATGATCGCCGGGGATGCCAATAATACGCTTGATAAAATCACGATTTTGTTCGTCCTCGGAGTGAAAAACAATCACATCGCCGCGTTGAGGTTCGCTGTAAGCTCCAACATAATGGGTAACAAAAACGATATCGTTATTTTCGAAGGTGGGTTGCATACTTTCCCCACGCACCACAAATTGATCTGTCTGCATGTTGATATATAACAGGCCTGTACAAGCGCAAGCACTGCAAATGAGGCTTAGAAGTGGCACAGCCAAACAGCAACCAAGGCGACGCAGACTCATCATTTCTCCTAACAAAGCGCGTGGGATCATTTTTATATTCTAGCAAACTGTACGCAAAAATTGATTAACGGGGTGTAAAAAATTCCCAATTAGGCCAAACACTGAAATCTTTTTGAAAGAAGATTTTCCAAGCTTTTGTAAAAGATTGACCCAAACTTTTAGAATTAGAAAGGGTGTTATTTAAGCCCATGTAAAGTTTTTTGGTTTTACCTTTTTGGCAAAGGCTCATGTGTACGAAGTGTGCATCTTAACAATTCGAGAAATAAATGATGGTGAAATACACTGCTGGTTAACCCGACACTGGTAAATCGCCACATACCCATTGAGCTAGTGTTTGCTGACCCGCGAAAAGGTTGTAGCAAACCTCATTCAGCACAGGCCGCCGCTTCGATCACATTCGTAGAGGGTTGGGTATCGTCTCCGGAGGGAGATAATTGTAACGGGGGAGGTATCATTTTTACGTGGGAACCTGTGGTCTTTGGGACGCCAGATACTCCACTTGGCACATTTACTGTTATTGCGCATGATGGTGATGCGGATGATAGTTTTAGCTATTCACTAGGAAACGTCTCTGATTCCCTGCTTGGGGTTGGGTTCTGCTTGAGGACGTAACTTTGCTCTCTGATTTACCTTAATGCTGGCGAGTAAGTGGTAAATCAAATTGGAAGGGCAACCGAAGAAATTTTCGTGTCGCCCTTACTTGGTTTCAGGTGTTATTAGCCACGTGGCCAACCGGTCCAACCACGAGCCTGCCATGCAGAGTATAATGCCACTGCACCAACCGTCGCCACATTCAAGCTACCGACGTTGCCACGCATTGGTAATGTGACCAAAATATCGCATTGTTCACGGGTAAGACGACGCATACCTTCGCCTTCACTGCCTAAAACAAGACCTAGTCCCATATCCAGATCAACACGATCAAGTGGTTCCAGGCCGGGTTTAGCATCTAAACCGACAAACCAGATATTTTCTTCTTTGAGTTTCTTTATCGTCTGGTTGAGATTGGTCACCAAGGCAATGTTCAGATGTTCGGTTGCACCTGATGATGCGGCGACAACTGCCGGAGTCACGCCAACACTGCGGCGAGATTGAAAAATGACGCCATGCACACCTACTGAATCAGCAATACGCAACAGAACACCGACATTTTGCGGATCTTTGAGTAAATCTAGAACCAGTAAAAATGGTTTTTCGCCGCGTTTCTGGGCCGTAGCTAAGATATCATCCACTTCTACAAAGGGATAATTACCTGTCCGCAAAACCACCCCTTGATGATTGCCTTCGACATCTGACAAATCATCTAAAATACGACGGGGTAAGCGGCTAATTTCAACATTACGCTTTTCCGCTTCATGCAGGATATCCCGGATGTTGTCTTTTTCTTCGACGGTATCGGCCATCAATAGTTGTAAGAATTTACGTCGGTCAGCTCGTAAACATTCAAGCACAGGCCAACGTCCATATACTAAATCGCTCATTATTTCCTCTTAGAATGTACGCCAGAAAGTTGATTTATCAGGTCGGTCTTCTAAACTAACACCGCGCTCGGTCAAATAGTCACGAATACGATCTGAAGTTGCAAAATCTTTATCAGAACGGGCTTTGGCTCGCATTTCAATTAAAAGCCGGATTAAGTCCGCTTCACGTTCAGGGTTATAGTCAATGGTATGGTCGGGCACAATGCCTAGAATATCATGCCCCAGCTTCATATAGGTTTCGTCGATCTTCTGCAATACACTGGCCCCAACCGTGAAATCACTGTTCAGCAAACCATTCACCTCGCGCGTCATTTCATGTAAAGCGGCCAACGCCATAGGGGCATTGAAATCATCGTCCATTGCGGCAATGAATTTTTCTTCGGTTTGTTGCAAAACGTCTTCAATGCTATTGCCTTCATCACTGTCCGGCGCAGTTAACATCAATTCACGAGTCAGATGAACCGCACTCGCAATGCGTGTCCAACCCGCTTTGGCCCCTTCCAATGAATCATCGCTATAGGTGATGGGGTTGCTGTAGTGCCCATTCGCAATAAATGTGCGAATCACATGGGGTGCATAATCAGCGAGCGCATCTTTAACACGGACGAAATTGCCGAGACTCTTGGACATTTTCACGGGAATACCATCCGGTCCGCTGACCATCAAACTCCCAACTAAAATCCAATAATTGGCGAACGATTCACCATGGGCGGCTTCACTTTGCGCAATTTCACATTCATTGTGCGGGAAGATATTATCAATGCCACCGCCGTGAATATCGAAGGTTGGCCCCAGATATTTTTTAGCCATGGCGGAGCATTCAATATGCCAGCCGGGGAATCCTTCACCCCATGGACTATCCCAGCGCAAAATGTGTTCGGGTTCAGCCCCTTTCCACAATGCAAAATCTTCAGGATTCCGTTTTTCGTCACGCACAGCCTCACGCGTACCCGCTTCCTGATCATCTACGCGGCGATTGGATAACTTGCCGTAATCGTCCCAACTGCGCACATCAAAATAGACACTACCATTAACTTCATACGCATGACCTTTTTCCAGCAGGAGTTCCGTCATTTTGATTTGTTCAGGAATATGTGCACTAGCCCGTGGGCTGATATCAGCCCGCATGATGCCCAAAGCATCCATATCATCAAAATAATGCTTGGTATAGGTTTCCACAATTTGCATCGGACGCGCCGCTAATTGGCGAGCCTTTTTCAAAATACGGTCTTCGCCGGTATCCAAAAGATGACCCACATCCGTGATGTTTTGTACATAGAGCACGTCATACCCACGCCACCGCAGATAGCGATTCATAATGTCAAAACTCACATAATTTTTGGCGTGACCGAGATGGGCAAAATCTTGTACTGTGGGACCACAAACGTACATATTGATTTTGCCTTCGACCAAAGGCTCAAACGGAATTTTATCTCGATTCAATACATTGTAGATTTGTAAAGCCATGCGACCTTCTTCCAATTCATTTCATCTTCAATATCTGATTATACTGGTTGACTAGTGTGATGATAGGGTTGATTGTTCGTGGTGCAATCGTCAGCCTCTACTTACCGACAAACCTGTTATTTTGTGGTAAACTGCCACACGTATAACTATTTACGGATGAGGGGTATACAGGGTTCGCATGTCACAAACATTAAATTTCTCTCGAATCTTCTTGGTACTAGTTGCTTTATTAGGTGCTAGCCTCGCGTGTAGCCTGACGAATGAGGAAAATTTAGAAGGCGGCGGCAAACTGGTTGTGGACGAACGTCCAGCGTTGGTCTTGCTGGCACCCGCTAACCAAAATGACTATCTCGCGGGGACGAAAGTCACTTTTCATGCTCAGGCACGCGATGTTGGCGCGGGTATTGTGCGGATTGAATTTACGGTTAATGTACCCGGTGACCCTGTTAAATTGATCGAAACCACCCCAAATGGCGAACCCCAAGCATCACTTGAAGCTATTTTAGAATGGACGGCGGTTGGCAATCAAACTTATTTGGTTGAAGCAGTCGCCTATCGATCCGATGGAACGCCCAGTAATCTTGAACAGCTCAGTATCAAGATTTATGATCCAAACCCACCTGCCAATAATGTCCCAGATGCAGGTGACACAGGTAATACCTCAAGTGATGATTCCCAAAATACTTCCACTGACACATCTTCCGCTGAACCTGTCGATATTGCCATTGATGCGCCGGCGGGCGTAGCAGGTGTGATCGTGGGAACGGATATTCAGATCCGTCAAGGACCTGACACGAGTTTTCAAGCTGTCGTCACTTATTCAGATGGGCAAGCTATTGAAATTGTAGGCCGGAGTGCGGACAATCTATGGTATGTCATTCGGGTTGGCGAAGGTTTTGGTTGGGTGTTTTTCCAATCTGTCCAAGCGGATGTCGCCATCGAAACTTTACCGTTAGTTGAAAGTCCCGCCCAATAATAATCGTATGATGCAACCGCTACCACCACCTAATCCGCTTTTTAGTCGGGCGGTCCAACAGGACACATTTCCGACCCTGAAACAACTCGGCTGGCTATTTTTAGCGGTGAGCGGAATTAGTGTTGCGTTATTATTTGGCCTATATTCCCAGCCACAAATCCTTACCATTTTGATAGGCTTGATGCTGGGTTATCTCTTCCTATTGCCACTTCTCATTAGTTGGCGGAGTACTTACTTCACCGAAAAAACGATCCATGGCGGATTTTACGATCTTATTCTCGCGGATTTATCGGATCGTGAAATTGTGTTGGGACATATGTTCATCGGCCTATATTGGGTACGTGAGTGGTTAATCATTGCGGTTGCGTTTATCCTGCCTCTAATTTTTATTACGCCAGCTTGGGTTTTGACACAAGATTTATCATGTGAAGAAATTGCTTTAAGTTGCGATGAATCTTATGGCTCGTATTTTATTCTTCCATTTCATCTTGTTTTCGGACTTATTGGCTTAAATTTAGTGGCATCTGCCTTAGGTGTGCTGGTGTCCTTGCGTTGGCACGAAAAGTGGCATGTTTGGCTATATGCATCGGGTGGAATCATTGTTATCAACACAATATGGTTGTTAAGTTTCTACCTTGCGCTACGGAGCCTGCAAAAACTCGATAGTGGTGATGTTGAAAGTTTTCGTGATTATCTATTAGGTCTGACGCTCTTGGGTAGCACATTACTTGTTTACCTAATCACTCTGCGACAAAACTATCTCTTTATTGTAGCCATCAAATATGGGGTTATAGCGTTGATTGTCATGTTGACTATTCTTTCTGGTCTTGCCGAATTTGCTGTCTTGATTGCTATTCTAAGCATTTTAGGGGCTGAATTCCTACTTTATACAGCCAACTCCAATAAAGATGAAGATTCAACAGATGTTCAGGCATCATCTCTAACCTATCAACAAGTCGAAACAACCTTTGTGCTGGCGGCATTGCTTCTCATTTCCGCTGGAATTGTGATTGTGTTACTCATTATTAATAATTCGGCTTGGTGGGGTCTTGCTGGCCTTGTTGGACTGATGATGTTCCCCTATTTACTCGGAATCGGTCTAATGCTTCTGGCTGAACGGTGGACAGAGCGTCCGTTGCAAGCTGGCTCATCAGAGCAATCATTGCTGTAATCTGCGCACATAGCCTTATCCTCTGCTAAATTCTATCCGCATATTAATTTTTGCCGAATTCTAGTCTACAGTATTTTCCTAAAATTCAGTTTCGGCATATGATAAATGCATGGAAATTACATGCTAGGGTGTGAAGGCAGGGAATAGATGATGCGCTATAAAGGTTTGGTGGTTGAGGATGATCTTGATACACAAGATATATTCTCGCATATTTTAGATATGTGCGGCGTGGATTGCGATATTATTCCGAGCGGCACCCGTGCGCTTGAATATTTGGAAGAAAATATCCCAGATATTATTTTGATGGACATGCATTTGCCGGGGACACATGGTGTTGATATTATCCGCATGATACGCGAAGTCTCTGATTTTGATAACACAATTATTATTGTGATATCCGCCGATCATATGATGAGTTCCACTGTTGAAGAAATTGTTGATGCTGTGATCTTAAAACCAGTCGATATCCGTGCCCTACAAATGGTCATCAAGCGATTGCTCGGCACACAATGACCCATCACGATATGATCTCCCGCAAATAATTGATATGCTTCATAAGATTGTCTTCAGCGAGATCATCTAGCGTTCCAGTTGAGTAAATATCGCTAAAGAGTGGCCATGTCAAAATGTCTGGATAGAGTCCAATAGCATAATTTAGGCTGGGTTCTAAGGCACAGGCATCATAACCCAGTAACTTGGCAATTAAGGCACACATCGCAAATAAAGACACACTTTCAATATCCTGCGCCTTTTGCAAACTCAATTTTAAATATTGTTTGGCCATCGCTGAATCTGTCTGTAAAAAACTTAAACTCAAAGCAACAAGGGAGAATGGCGTCCACATAATCAGCGGTAGAAAATCAGTCCAGACAGGTGCACTTAGTTGATTGAATGATTTTTTGAACAATACTTGCTTTGTTAGTGCGCCAAATGTCGCTGTGACCAAAGATGCAATCGAGGGGGTATTGATGTGAAAGAAAAATTGCGTATCGTCTAGAATATCTAAAATGATTTCATGTATTTTTTGCAGTTCATTTTTATTCCCATTGAGAATCGCTACCCAGAATAATCCAAAATGAGATTCATACAACTCTAGTGGATTCTTGGTGTGCTCACTAATATGGAGGGCCTCATTGAAATCCATCTGTGCGCTTTGCACATGACCTAAATATAAATCAATACAGCCACGCATATTTAAACCCGCCGCGAGAACGGCATCACTACTTTGGCTAAACGCATATTTGATACGCTCGCCATTGCAGTAGTGCGCTTGATGAATATTGTTCAAAATAAAATGACAGCGTGCCATTCCCCCTAAAGCTGTACTATATTTTGAATCAGACACTTCTATTGCAAAACTTTTTTCAAAATAGCTTAAAGCTGTTTCTGGATTTTCGGATATCCACCCTAATTCAGTGAGACAATGGGCAATTTCGGTTTGATCGTCCCGTTTTTCTGCCCATCGCAAGGCCATTTGTAATTGTTGTGTTCGCTCTGGACTACTCCCGTAGTGCCGTGATAGCGTATAAAGCCAACTTACCTGTGGTATAGCGTCAGCCTCTGGCGCAAGGCCAGTTCGAGCTATGTTAAAAAGATATTCGCCCTTAGCCCATAGGCTCCTTATACTCAGATAATGCGCGAAAGGTCGTATACTCTTCTCAATCAAATCAACATGATGTTGTTTGACAGCCCATACCCAAGCACTCTCAACATTTTCAATATTCTGGTCAATAAGACTTAAGCTGGTGGTTTCTTGCTCTTGGTCGAATATGCCCAATAATAAAATTGGCTTGCCCAGAGAGGCTGTTTATCGATTACTGGTGGATAGCAAGAGAAGGATTTGGGCATCGGTTTTAAATGAAGGGCTCTGTGTTTTATATCCCGGTAAAGAAAAATTTAAACAGTT
>JBNLCD010000202.1:0-9036 GCA_050303635.1 Anaerolineae bacterium | reverse complement strand
ATTAAGTTTAATTGTATTCAATAGGGATAAATAGAAGTGGGCGAACAAAATCAACCACCGAATGAACAAGATCAACAACGTTTGCAAGCATTGTTGCAACGTGGTATCAATGACGCACGCCTTAAAAACAAAGAAGAGGCCCGTGCCGCACTCCGTGAAGCTGTCCGGATTGATCCCCAAAGTGAAAAGGGGTGGTTCTGGCTAGCAAGTGTTGCTGAATCAGATGATGAACGGTTGGTTGCACTGCAAAATGTGGTGCTAATCAATCCTGATAACCAAAGAGCATTTCAGATTCTTGAAAAATTGGAACAGGTTCGATCTCAAAAAGAGAAACAAAAGGCGGCGGCTAAGGCCGCTGAAGCACCTGCATCTAATGATTTAGCATCGCTCATTGGCGGCAGTGGCGAAGACGCCGAATCAATTGATGAAGAAGCGGCGGAGTTAACTGATTTAGACAATTTAGAGAGTGCTGAGAAGAAGTCATTTTCTCTTGGAGCATTCTCTTTGGATTCTTTAGAAACATTTACGATTGGCAATTTTGATCCGCAAAAGTCGCGCTTAATTTTGATGGGTGGAGCCGCCGCTGTTTTGGCTGTTTGCTTCATCTGTATCTTAGCGCTGGCCGGCGGCGGTGGTGGCGATGAAGAGCCTGTTGATGATGGTGGAAATAACGTCGCCAATGTCAATCCAACCGCTGTGCCGACAGAAGTCATTGAAAATACGGAACCGACGGCCACACTGTTCTTGACGGCGACACCGCCCCCCTCACCGACGCCAACCGAAACCATTACGCCAACACCTGAACCCGTCACGTATCCGGCTCCGCCGAATGAGGTAACTGGCAATCTCTTGATGAGTGCTGGCCCTTATGCCAGTGGTTATCAACCAGTCGTGTTATTCAACTTGTATGAAGACACCTCAGAAGATATTTCGGGCGGTGATTATGGGAGCTATCCTTCCTTAAATGGCGATTCATCAAAATTTGTCTATATTGAATATTCGCAAGGTAGTCGACGCGCCGATGCCAAAATCGTGAATCGCTTTGATCCTGACGAAGAACAATTTTTGGATGATTATTGGGACCGTCAATTGGTTATTGATGGCTTGGATATGCCTGCCTGGTCACCGTCTAATACGATGATTGCATTCGTCGCCGATCCGATTGCGGGCGGCAGTGGCAAAAATCTGTTCATTCTCACTTTGAATTCTGGTACACCCGCCGAAGGAACAGAAGGCACTGAAGGTGATGGCGGTGCACCTGCACAAGGTACCGACTCACCATTTATCGAAGTTCAGTCAAATGAAACATACACTGAGCCAGCGTGGTCGCCCGATAGTGCACGTATTGTAGTCGTGTCGGATGCCCAAACTAATTCTGATTTACGTGCTTACGAAATTGGCACAGGCAAAACCATCAATTTGACAAATGATGGCAATGTATTGCGCGAATCATCACCGGATTGGAGTGCTGACGGACGCATTATCTTTAGTGGCGAATTGCAAACCGGCGAAGGTTCCGATATTTATATCATGCCCAGTGACGGGTCTGGCGCGCCTAATCTCTTTATTGATTTGGGCCCGCACGATATCAACCCGCGTTGGTCACCCGATAATCGTTATATTGCTTTCTCATCCGATATCAATGGCGCATACAATGTCTATGTATATGACCTAGCTAATGATACATTCTATACAGTCACCAATGAAACACGGTTAGATTCCTTCTTGGCTGATTGGGTCCGTTAGTATGTCTGATCTGAAATTGTCAAGCGAAGAACGCGAGCGTTACATCCGTCTGTGCCAAGCTGGTCATTCGGCGGCAACGCAAGAACGCGACTATGATGCTCATTTTTATTTTCGGCAAGCCATTGAGATCTATCCCTTCAGCACGAATGTGTGGATGTGGTTAGCCCGTGTGGTTGAAACACGGGAAGATCGGCTTGTTGCCCTTGAAAATGTGCTGGCTCTCAATCCTGATCATCGTGAAGCACGGGAAATGTGGGTCGCCCTGAACGGCTAAAAATAAAGGTGGCTAATTAGCGATGATACGGTAAACTCAAGCCACCTTATTTGCTGGACTGAAATAATCTCAAGCGTTTAATTTCATGCCTACCTAGGAATGACGCAAGAATGCAAAGTATTAATCCATCTAAGAATGTAAACCGACGTGGCCGCTTTTATGGTTCAATGGGCGTGTTAGTCTTTTTGCTGGGTCTCATCGGCTCCGCGTTCGGTATTTTATTATCTGTCCTACCTTTATTTGGTGAAGGGGCATCTGGCATTGGGGCAATCTGCTTCAATATTGTTGGTATTCCTATTGCCTTGGGCGGGATCGGTCTCATTATACGCGCGTTTACCCTGAAAAAAGACAATCTCTATGCCTATGAGGTCGGGGAATATCTCAAACAAACCTCACTCAACAATGATGCGCGTTATACCTTTATCCGGAATATTAGCCATCGTCGCTTGGGTTATATTGATGGTGTTTTAGTTGGTCCACCCGGTGCATTGGTTTTTCGGACGGTCAATTATACAGGCGGATGGATTAATGAACGGACCGAGTGGCGACGACGCTCAAAAGGTGGACGTCTCCAGAAGGCCAATACGAATCCGACCAAAGAATGTGCACGTGATGTTTATGCTTTACGTGAATTCTACAAGAATATTGGCTTAGATAAGGTTCCGGTTTATGGTATCGTCGTTTTTGTAACACCGGCTAAAAACCTTGATCTCAAGGCGGATGGTCCAGTGATTCCGGTAACAAGCATTGATTATCTGTTCCATTACTTGAAACAAGATTATCTCAGCGCCGAACGAATTAATAGCCCGACTATTCGTAAAGCGACGGATTCATTGATTGACTAGCGAAGTTACCGTCCAACTTAATCTTTAAAACATAAAAAATGGGCGGATTCATGAATCCGCCCATTTTCACTTAATTTTCCAAAACATTGTCCATTTATTTGAAAGGGTACGGTAAGCTGGTGCCCCCTCAACCTTTAAATTTTCATTCCAGAACTAAATTAAATCATTTTTTGAGAATGCTCACGTTGATCGTTATACTGAGTATGTTTCTCATTGCCTGTCGCAAGGTTGAAGTCCTTGATGTAAACGGGACGGCCACTAAGCAAGTTCAATTGACGCAAACCATTGATGCCATCACCGATACACCTGAACCAACGCTCACGCCTACCCCTGACCCGAATATTACGCCGTCACCCACACCCTGTGTAGTCAATCCTGAATGGCGCGATGAATATGAAGTTCAGCCCGGTGATACATTAGGGAGTATTTCCATTGCGGCGGGTGTCAGCATCAAGGATATGGAGGACAATAATTGCCTCGAAAATCGGGATATACTCCGGGTGGGAGATATCCTCAAAGTTCCGAATGCCATCGCCATTGATATTGCGGCCAGTCCGGAAGGTTTAGAGGGTGTCGTTATTTTTGTGGGGCAATCTGATGCAGGCTCCCTTGATTTGTGGACTATCAAATCGGACGGGACAGCTTTGCGCCAAATCACTGAACATGGCGTGATTATTGGGCGTCCAATTCGTAGTCCTGACCACGATTGGGTGGCTTATCGCACACTCTCACCGTTTTATGAAGATGCCGCCGCGCAAAATATGCCGCTCGCGCCCTTCGATATTTGGATTATTCAAGTTGATGGCACGCGTCAATTTCAGGTGGCTGAACAAGGCCCGACAGACTTCTTGGTACGCAGTCAACCGGCTTGGGCAATGGATAGCGAACATATTATTTTCACGGAGCAATCGAATCAGCGTGGAGCATTGGTCATGATTCGGATTGACGGTACTGAGCGGACGGTTTTACAGGCCGGCAATTTTGCCGCACCGGGCACAATTAATCCCATTCCGCCAGCGTGGTCGCCGGATGGCACCCAAATTGCCTATATGAAGCAAGAGAATGATGCGCTGGGCCTTTATCTCATTAATGCGGATGGTACGGGCAACATGTTGCTTGATAGCGATTTTGCGGTGGTTCAAGGGCCTTATTGGGTTCCGTTTAATGGCGAAGGGGGCGACCCCGCGATTGCTTATCAAATTGAACAAATCGATGGTACAACCATATGGCGGCTGATCAATCCTCAGACAGGTGAAATGATTGAGCGGGATTATCGTTTGGTGATGGTGGCCCCGACGCTGGCGTGGCGCATACGACCGGGGACAGATCGCTTACTGCTACTCAATCTCGATAATATCCCACAGGCCGTGCCGCTTCTGCCCGATTTTAATACGGTTTCATGGGGAACCTTGCATGGGCAAATGGTCGCCGTGGATGAAGATGGCGACATCGTTTTTAGGGATTTGAGCATCAATGTCGAAAAACTGATTATGGATGGCGGCAGTGTCCAGAGCCTGAGTTGGACCGAACCACTGTGGCTCCTCTTGCCCTAACATCAACAGTTATAAAATTTCGCCGAGTTGTGGATATTCGGCTTCTAAGAATTCCAGAAAGGCACGCGTAACAGGCGGGAAAATACGTTCCGCATCCCAAACGAGTTTCAAGGTGCGGCGCAAAGGCGTATCTTCAACAGCCAAAAGCCGCAAGCTCTGATTAGCTTGTTCTTGAGAAATTGCATAGTCGGGTAGGATGGAAATACAGGTTCCCAACATCACGGCTTGTTTAATGGATTCGGGGCTGTCAAATTCACCGTTAATCGTGGGATTAATCTGATTTTGTTGAAAAATCTTATCAACCCAAATGCGGGTTTGGCTTCGTGGCTGACGCAGGACAAAGGCTTGGCCGTCGAGTTCTGTTAAACTCACACTGGGTCGTTCCCACCATTCATGATGCGGTCCTACCACCACAAATAATTCAAAATCCTTCAGTGCCACACTACCAATTTGGCGATCAAGTTGTTTTTGCTCAAGCTCACCTTCTACAATTCCAATATCCAATTTATGGATCAGAACTTGGTCAACAATTTCGTGGGTTGTGCCCGTTTTCAAGGCTAGGCTCAAATTGGGATATTGCACCCGAAATTCACGTAACCATGCTGGAATCAAATACACACCAATAGTGGGTGTCGAGCCAATCGAAGCTTGCCCGGTCGCTAATTGACTCACATCCGTGATGTCTGCTTCCGCTTCAGCCAAAAGGTGTAAGATTTGCTGAGTATAATCCTGCAATTTTTCACCAGAGGGAGTCAAACTGACGCCCCAGCGCCCCCGTTTAAAAAGCTTGGTGCCAAGATGAATCTCCAAATCTTTCATGTGCTGACTAACCGCAGACTGCGTCATGTATAACTGTTCAGCGGCGGCCGTAAAGCTTCCAAGTTCGGCAACGAGGGTAAAAATTTCGAGTTTATATAAACTCAGCATTTAAATCTCCAGATATTAGTTTGAGCTAATGTGAATGATAAGCCATTCCCATCTCATTATTTTATAAAAGCTATTTTATACTGTATTCAGTTGAACTCGTAGACTCATTGACTAAAATTTCTGAGGTAAAACTGTATATGGCCAAACGTAGCCGCAAACAAGAAACTAAAAAGTTAAACCAAAATCTCATTTGGATTGGTGGGCTTATTGCCCTTATTGTCGTTGCTTTAGGTGCGTTTATCTTCCTTGATAACGAACCAGCCACAACTGCTGACGGCATTCCCATTGTAAATGAGAAAATTAGTCCCGATGAGTATAATGACGATTTTGAAGCACCGGGAGAAGATCATCTCTTGATTGATGTTCGCACTCCTGAAGAATTTGCCGCAGGGCATATTGCTGGCGCAATTAATATTCCGGTCGAATCGATCGCCATGCGCCTCGACGAAATTCCTGAAGATGAAAAGATTGTAGTGTATTGCCGCAGTGGTAATCGCAGTGGTCAAGCCGCCGCTATTTTAAAGGACGCTGACTATCCGCAGATTTACGACTTAGGTGGCATCATCGATTGGACAGCCGACGGTTATGGGCTCGTTCAGTAATTCAGGGATTGATTAATTTCGGTAACTCCCTCCTCTCACACAAACCCCTTTCAAAAAGTAGAACCGCCTTAAAGGCGGTCTACTTTTTTATTTACATGCACGCATTGATTTCTGAACCAGATTCATCCCCTTTTTTGTAAAAAAGGGAATACCAAAAAACTTTATAAAAGTTTTGGTCAAGCTTTTACAAAAGCTTGAGAAATCTTTTCTCAGAATAAAAGAATGCCTAGATTATTAGGCCATTTCTTTTTGGTAAATCCGGAAGCGACAATACAGCTCGGCTTGTAGATTTTCGTTAATCTGATTAATGGCTTTGTTGGTTTCGAGTGTCCAACCACCATCAAAGCGTTCCCATTGCTTCATTTCACGGCCGTGTAGCATTGCAGTGAGGAAAAGCGCCCCATCGACACCAATATTGTGAAATTCACTCTTCACGCCCATGAGCGGAATACGTACGCCACGGATAATTTTCTTGACTTTCCAATACCATAACACCTTCAGCAAGGTAAAGATCTCAGGGACGTTTGGTTGGGGTCGCGCTTTAAGCAAAACTTCGTTCATATCCGGTACGGCAAGCAAAAAGCCCGCTTGTTTGCCATCAACATAGGCGTAAAACGTCATAGTCGGTTCGTAGAAATCTTTGAGATCTTTGATCATCTGATCAAGTTCTTCATCATTGAGCGGAACGAAACCCCAGTTATCAGCCCAGGCCGTGTTATAGAGTTCACGGATGAGTTCAAAATCTTTGTGCATATTTTTGCGGTCGCCCAATTTGACTTCAATTTTGCGCCGCTGATTGTTGCGTTCCACAATTCGTTGCATTTTGACAAAATGGGGATTGGTATCGTCATTGAGATTGCGGGAATCAGAGCGCCAATTCAGCAAATCCATTTCTTTGTGATAACCCGCCGCTTGAATATGCCCATCATAATATTCGTAGTTATACGGCAACAAAATCACATTATGGGTATCATGTGCGCCAACCCGCACACCGGGTTCACCATGTAGATTAAATGTCACCGGTCCACGCAGAGTTTCACAGCCTTTGCTTTTGGCAAATTCTTCAGCGGTCTCTAACAGTGCTTTTGTGACAGCGGGATCATCTACAAAATGAAAATCACCAAACCAGCAAACATTCTCTTTCCATGTTTCGTTGTGGCGATGATTAACAAATGCGGCGATGATTCCGACAGTTTCGCCATCTTTTTCTGCCAGAAAAAACTCGCCATCCATATAGGCCCATGAGGCCCCATGTTCACGATCCATCTCATGTTTACGCATGGATTTAAGGGGAGGAGCCCAATGGGGCGAATCTGCATAAAGATAATAAGGGTATTCAAAATAAGTCTTTAAATCGGCTTTGTTATCAACACGCCGCACGGTAATTTCAGCCATAATGATATTGCCTTTAATAGTAGTAAGGTTGGGTAGATATTTATTTTAACACAGCCATCTTATAAATACAGATAGGCAGTCATCAACGGTTTTCTAACATTGTGTTTGCGTAGTTTTTATATTTATTAGGCATACTGTAGTCAAGAAATAAGTATCTACCAGTAAGAATGGATAAAAGCCCATTAACTTAACCTAGGCAAAAAAACAATGAGTTATCAAGACTATTATCGTGTTCTCGGTGTAAATAAGCAGGCTACCGAGCAGGAAATTAAGAAAGCCTATCGTAAATTAGCGCAAAAATGGCATCCTGATAAAAATCCAGAGGATAGCAAGGCCGCCGAGCGTTTTAAAGAAATCAATGAGGCCTACCAAGTCTTAAGTGACCCGCAAAAACGTACCCAATACGATCAGTTTGGCAGTGGTTGGGAACAAGCGGGCGGATTTGGAGCCAATAATCCTTGGGCTGGCGGCGGTTATTCAACCCGCGTGGAAGATTTAAACGATTTATTTGGCGGAGCGGGTGGTTTCTCTGATTTCTTTGAAACCGTATTTTCTCGGGGTGGCTCGGCCCAGAGTCGTCCCCGCAACGGGCAAAATATTGAGCAACCGCTCGTCATCAGCCTGTATGAGGCTTATCATGGTGGCGCGCGCGGTGTAAATATTGATGGCCGTAATCTCGAAGTCAAAATTCCGCAGGGTGTTAAAACAGGCTCAAAAATTCGCTTAAAAGGCGAAGGCATGGCTGGCTTCAATGGTGGCCGGTCTGGCGATTTGTATCTGATTGTTGAGGTTGCCGATGATCCCAACTTTAGCCGTCAAGGCGATAATCTATATGCCGAGATCACGGTGCCCTTGTATGTTGCGATACTCGGTGGCAAAGTCGAAGTGCCAACGCTTGATGGACGGGTAAATCTGAATATCCCGCCGGAAACCGCCAATGGCACAAAGTTCCGTCTAGCGGGCAAAGGTATGCCCAAGCTCAAATCGAAAGACAAGTTTGGGGATCTGTATGCGGTTGTCAATATTGGCTTGCCAGCTAATCTCACCGAACAAGAACGAACTCTATTTGAGGAATTAGCCAGTTTACGTGACTAAACCCTGTATAAATCATATGGCATTGGACCATCCAAATAGGTAAATAAAAATGGGGAGCTAGTTAGCTCCCCATTAAATTTATTCACCAAATGGTGTGGTTGTAGTTTCCTCATTCGTTGGGAAATTAAGTGGAACAAGGGGTTGAATTCCCTCAAATGGCATAATGCCCCAGGAGAAATCTGCATTTTGAATAAATTCTTGTTGCAAGATTTCTGGATATTCACGCAAGGCTTCACCTACGATCCGAATACTATCGGCTTCACCTTGGGCGGTTAAACGGGCGGCGGCGGCATTTTGTTCGGCAGTATCAACCCGTTCTTCCGCAATCTTCTTTTCTTCGATGGATTGCGCATAATCAACATCAAAATCGATAGATCGCAGATAAAACGCTTCCAGCGTAACACCTTGACGGGCCAGTTCTTCAGTTAAGGTAGTTTGAATCGCCTCTTGAACTTCTAGTCGGGTATTGATGCGATTGCCATTTTCATCGGTTGTTCCGCTGAACAACTCTTCAGCCGTATATTGGGTAATGATATTGCGAACAAAAGACCGTGACGGTGCTTTAACCGCGCGGGCATTGACTTCAGCCAAAGATTGCC
>JBNLCD010000201.1:0-9078 GCA_050303635.1 Anaerolineae bacterium | reverse complement strand
CGCTGATTCGAATCTCACGAAATATGCCGATTAAATGGCTGGCGATCTGTTCACTAGAGGGTAGTTTGGATTATAAGTCACCAGAGTTAACCCAAGTCAGTTACCGTACCCGTGCCAATTGGCAATTTTATCTTCTGCCAATCGCCTTTCTTGCTTTTTTTCTTGTATTTGCCTTCGGTGAAGTTGGTTTAATTCTTGTCGGCATTACGGGAGTTTTTACATTTGCCCAAGTCGCTATCAATTTTTGGATTGGCCAACGCTTCTTAAAGAAACAATTACGCCAAGCCCTCAAATAATGCAGGCTTAAGGTTTCTGTTATGAAGTTTCACCTCGTCAATATTACTAAACGTGCTTGACAGTCTTACGTGATATTGTTAGGCTTATGCACAAACTAAACAACAACTATTCAACAGCAATGAATCAGATAAGTAACTGACCCTCAAATGTTCTAGAGAGCCATTGGTTGGTGGAAAGTGGCACATTTCAGTCAGTGAATTGGACTGAGGAGCTGATTAGGTGAACCTGTTAGAAATTAGCCTAATCCGGCAACGCACCGTTATCATAGCGTTCAATACGTGCAAGACTTTGCAATTGTGTTGATTTGAGTGAGATTGCTAACTTGGCAATCTAAATTAGGTGGCACCGCGGGAGACCATTCTCGTCCTGATAAGGAGAAATGGTCTTTTTTTGTTTTATATAGACTAATCGAGGAATGAACATGGGCATTAAATCAGCAATTTTAAAAGTCTCTAAAGGTGAAGATCTAAGTCGAGATGAAGCGACTGCCGCAATGACCGATATTATGTCTGGCGAAGCAACGCCTGCCCAAATTGGCGGCTATTTGATGGCCTTACGTCTAAAAGGTGAAACTGTCGAGGAAATTACAGGTAGCGCGCAAGCGATGCGGGATGTCGCTAATCGCGCATCTGTTAAAGCGGACAAAGTCATTGATACTTGCGGGACAGGCGGGGATGCCACCAACACCTTTAATATTTCAACTACTGTGGCATTTGTCGCCGCCGGGGCCGGGATTCCCGTCGCCAAACATGGGAATCGGTCCGTAGCCAGTAAAAGTGGTTCAGCCGATGTTTTGGGCGCTTTAGGCGTTAACTTAGGTCTTACCCCTGACCAAGCGGGGCAGTGTGTTGATGAAGTGGGCATTGGCTTTCTCTTCGCACCGGCCTTCCATCCAGCCATGAAGCACGCCATTGGTCCACGGCGTGAATTGGGTGTGCGAACCATCTTCAATATTTTAGGACCATTGACCAATCCTGCCGGTGCTAAACGTCAGCTGATGGGCGTTTTTGATGATAAACTTACAGAGACTCTGGCTACTGTTTTAAATGATCTTGGTAGTGAACGTGTTTTTGTTGTGCATGGGGCAGGTGGCCTTGACGAACTCAGCACATTAGGTCCCAATCGGGTGAGTGAATTGCACGATGGCACGGTTAATACTTATGAACTCAATCCGGCTGATTATGGTTTGACCATCGTTGAAATTGAAGATATTCGTGGTGGCGATCCAGATGAAAATGCCCAAATTACGCGTGATATTTTGGGTGGGGGTGGCACAACCGCGCAACGTCAAGTTGTCATGCTCAACGCGGCGGCGGCATTTGTCGCAGGTGGTATCAGTCCTGATATTGTGAGTGGGCTCAACAAAGCCGCGGAAGTTTTGGATAACAAAGCTGGCCTAGAACGTTTAGAAGCCTTAGCCGATTTTTCCCAGACATTCAATAAGGACAGTTAATTTCTATGAGTAAATCCGGTCTGACCAAAACCGATACGATTCTCGACAAAATTATGGCGCATAAGCAACGGGAACTAACTGCCGCTAAGCGCCAGGTCTCGGTTGCTAACTTAGAATATCTATTACCTAAAATCGAGCCGCCACGAGATGTTACCAAATTTTTACGGAAAGACACGGTCAGTTTGATTGCTGAAGTAAAGAAAGCATCTCCATCCAAAGGCGTTTTTGTTGAGGACTTTATCCCGACAGAAATTGCGGATGAATATGCAAAACACGGCGCATCTGCGATTAGTGTGCTAACTGATGAGAAATTTTTTCAAGGACATATTGGCTATTTGCGGGATGTCCGAAATACCGTGACTTTACCGATTCTGCGCAAAGATTTTATTCTGGATCCCTATCAAATTGTTGAAGCACGGGCCGGTGGCGCAGATATTGTTTTACTCATTGCCGCTTGTCTGGATGATGTCTTATTACGTGAACTCTACCGCACGGTACAAAGCTATGAGATGACGGCTTTACTTGAAGTGCATAACACGGAAGAAATGGAACGGGTGCTCAAGCTTAATCCAAACTTAGTCGGCATCAATAACCGCAATTTACATACATTTGAAGTTGACTTGGATACCACTGTTAAATTGGCGAAACTCTGTCCATCTGAAGTCACGTTAGTGGGCGAAAGTGGCATTCACAATGCACAAGATGTTGAAAAATTGGCCCAAGCAGGCGTCCATGCTGTCCTTGTCGGCGAATCACTTATTTTGGCGAAAGACCGTCCTGCCAAAATACAAGAACTGAGTGGGGTCAAAAGGCCATGACACGCGTCAAAATCTGTGGGTTAACTAATTTAGATGATGCTAAAGTTGCGATTGAAGCAGGGGCTGATTTTCTGGGTTTTATTATGGCACCAATGAGCAAACGCTATATTGAACCCGCCACCGTTGCTACGATTATTGAACCCCTGCGTCAAGAATATGGGGAGGCGATGCCAATCTGCGTGGGTGTTTTTGTCACCAAAGCGACCACCGCCCATGAAATGGAAATCCATTGCAAAATCGCGGGTGTTGATGTGGCTCAAGTTGTCGGTGTTGATAGTCCAGATTGGCTTCGCGGTCAAATCCCAGCCTTTGCCGCTATTCGGCCTGAATCACCTGAACAGGCATCAAATGAAGCGACTGCATGGGAAAATTTCGCGCTAGCTAAAACCATGCCAACTTTATTGGTTGATGCTTTTCACCCCACCTTGTATGGGGGAACGGGTGAAACCACCGCAGACGATGTAGCGATTGCGCTCCAACAACAAGTAACGCGTCTGATGCTCGCGGGCGGATTAACCCCCGATAATGTAGCGGACTATGTGCAGAAAATTCAGCCGTGGGCAGTAGATGTGGCAAGTGGCACCGAAGCTTTTCCCGGCAAAAAAGAGCACAACAAAATTAGAGAGTTTATTCAAGCGGTACGTAAGCTGAAATTAGAGGATGTAGGCGATGACAACAGTTAATCTCCCCGACGAACGGGGTTATTTTGGTGCCTATGGCGGACGTTTTGTGCCTGAAACCGTCATTCCGGCGCTTGAAGATCTAACCGATATGTATATTGAGTTAAAGGATAGTGGCGAATTTCAGGCTGAACTTAAACATCTCCAACAAACTTATGTTGGACGCGCCACACCATTGTCCCATGCTAAGCGTTTAAGTGAGCATCTCGGTGGTGCCCAAATTTATCTCAAACGTGAAGATTTGAATCATTCTGGAGCCCACAAAATTAATAATGCGCTAGGCCAAGCCTTGCTCACCAAACGCATGGGTAAACAACGGGTGGTTGCGGAAACAGGTGCGGGCCAGCATGGGGTGGCGACAGCCACGGTCTGTGCGTTACTTGGCATCGAGTGCATTGTTTATATGGGCAGTGTGGATATGGCGCGCCAAGAACCGAATGTATTTCGGATGCGTTTATTGGGAGCTGAGGTTCGTCCGGTTGAATCAGGCAGTAAAACACTCAAGGATGCCATCAATGAAGCAATTCGCGATTGGGTGACCAATGTTGATACAACCCACTATTTATTAGGTTCAGCGCTGGGGCCACACCCTTATCCGTGGTTGGTACGTGATTTTCAAGCCGTCATTGGCAATGAAGCCCGCCAACAAATCCTTGAACAAGCCGGACGTTTACCCGATGTCATTGTGGCCTGTGTTGGCGGTGGGAGTAACAGCATTGGTATGTTCCATGCTTTTCGTGATGATAAAGACGTGCGCTTAATTGGCGTTGAGGCAGGTGGCCTTGGCATTGAAAGCGGTGAACATGCGGCCCGTTTTGCGGATGAAAGTATTTCCCGCGTGGGTATGTTGCATGGCACTAAATCATATGTCATGCAAACCGATGATGGTCAGATCATGGAAACGCACAGTATTTCGGCGGGGTTAGATTATGCTTCGATTGGTCCTGAACATGCTTATCTGCGTGATTTAGGCCGAGCTGAATATACCTATGCCACCGATAGTGAAACGCTGGACGCATTCCAATTACTTTGTGAAAAAGAGGGCATTATTCCGGCTCTCGAATCCGCTCATGCCGTTGCAGAAGTCGTCAAGTTAGCCCCAACCATGTCGTCTGACCAAATTATTTTGCTGAATTTATCAGGCCGGGGTGATAAAGACTTGGGCACTGTCATCCAAGCCTTGCAGGAGAAATAAAATCTTATGAGCGAGACAACAGCTACAGTCCGTGGCTTACCAGCCATTCAAAATGTGTTTAAACAGGCGCAAATTGAAAAAAGGGCGGCTTTTATGCCCTATTTTCCCGTAGGCTATCCCGATTATGAAACGTCATTGGCGATGTTACGTACATTAGCCGAAGCTGGTGCGGATATTATAGAAGTTGGTGTGCCGTTCTCTGATCCATTAGCGGACGGCCCCACGAATCAAGCCGCCATGCAGATAGCGTTAGAAAATGGGACAACGCCCCGTCAATGTATTGACGCCATTGCGCAACTGCGGTCCGAAGGTATCACGACACCGATGGTCTTAATGGGTTATCTTAACCCCTTTATTGCCTTTGGTTTGGAAAATTTGGTTCAAACCGCCCAAGAAGTTGGGATTGATGGCTTTGTGGTGCCAGATTTACCTGTTGACGAAGCAGGTGAATTTCAAGCGCTCGTCGATGCCGCCAATTTGAGCATGACCCACTTTTTAGCCCCAACCAGTGGACCAAAGCGAATGCGACTAGTGGCGCAACATACCCGAGGGTATATTTATCTCGTTTCGGTAACAGGTACTACTGGTGATCGAGACGCATCGCCCGCTGATTTGGTCAAGCATATTGCGGCCATTCGAACCATTTCACAATTACCCATTGGTGTTGGATTTGGGATTAAAACACCGGAACAAGCAAAAGCAATTGGCAAAATAGCCACGGGTGTAATTGTGGGCAGTGCGATCGTCAAAAGTGCCGCGGATGGTGATGTATCGGTAGTTTATGAATTAGCGAAAGGATTGCGTCAAGCACTGGATGCAGACGACTAATCAAAAAAGTTCAAACACACCCTGGCAAGGGGTTATTTTTGTCTTGGTGGGCATGCTGAGCTTAAGCATTGCCCCCACCTTAATTAAATTGGGGCTTTCGGAGAACGAGGCCCCAATTCCATTATTGGCGGCGCGTCTTTGGGTTGCCGCGCTGATATTGTGGTTTGTTATGGGCATTTTTCAACCACACCTTCTGCGCATCGATCGACGCGGTCTGCTATCTTGTATGGCGCTGGGTCTTACCAACTCGATCAGCTTATCGTCATTTTATATGGCGCTCAATTATATTGATGCGTCGTTGGCGACGGTGATTTTTGCCAGCCATCCAATTGTGGTTTTAGTAGTCTTGCAGTGGCGTGGCGAACCGCTAAATCAACGGAAAATCGTGCGGGTTATTTTAGCGGTGATGGGTATTATCTTGTTGATTGGGATTAGTGGCCAAATTCAATGGCAAGGCGTTTTATTTGCCATGAGCACAGCGCTATTCTATGGAATTTTTCTGGTTCTTTTGCAAGAACTGGTCCATGATTATCCTTCCCAACAAGTTACATTGTATGTGATTTCGACAATGGCATTGATTGTGGGTACGATTTTTCTCATATTTTATCCGCTCGATTTCACATTTTCGTCAACGGGTTGGACCGTCATTTTTGTTACAGGAGCCATCTCAACGGTCGTGGCACGTTATGCGATATTTACCGGCGTGCAAAAGATTGGGAGTAGTCAAACAGCTTTGCTGGGACCTGTGGAAACTTTGATGATTGTGACGTGGGCTATTTTATTTCTTCATGAATCATTGAGTAGCTGGCAAATCTTGGGGGGTGGATTTATCATTTTAAGTGCGTTGCTCGCCGCGCCTAAGCGTGCACCACGCCCCAAAAGAAAATTGGTTGTCTCCCAGACGTAAGAATCGAAAAGAAAACCCGATGAATGAATTTCCTTTATCCATCGGGTTTTCCTTACTTCTATCTTAATGTTTGTATACATTTCGTGAATTTTTGTTAAATAATGCAAATTTTAAGATATTCACTCTTTTTTTTGGGGTTTTTAGGGTAGACTCTGAGTACAAAATTATAAATTTCGCATAAAGAAATTGTCTTCAAACCTAGACTTAACTTGTACTAAATACAAAAAACGTTTATGGTTAAGTTAACGTAATATAGCTATTGCAAATACTAATCGTGGTAAAATAAAAATCCATAAATCTAAGTAAATTATGGAAAGGTGCAATATGACACACCTCAAATGGATAATACCTCTGCTAATTCTAACCTTAGTTGTTGTGCCTGCACCAACTCAAGCTGAAGAACTTGAAGCTTCAATTGAAGTAATCGAGGGCGGCGTTGAAGTAATGCAAGCAGGCACCGATAATTGGACGACGCTCCGCACCGATGCATTAGTAAGCACGGGGGATCGTGTCCGGACCGATGAAGAAGGCATTGCCTTAATCACGTGGTTTGAAGATGGCTCATTTATGGAATTGCAACCCGATTCTGAAATGGTTATCGAAGAATTCACGGGTGATGATGAAACCTTCGTTATTGATGCTTCACTTATTCAAGGTAGTTTGTTTAACAGCGTACGTCGTTTACTTGATACGGACTCCCGCTATCAAATCAATACGCCAAGCCAAACAGCAACCGTGCGTGGGACAGTTTTTGCCGTTGATCTGAATGAAGATGGTGAAACAGCGATTATTGTACTTGAAGGTACAGTTCACTCTGAGCATCTTGAAGATGCCGAATTATTTATTCCCGTCTCCGCAGGTAAGATGATCATCATCGGCGTTGATGGTGTATCTGCCAATAAAGAAGCTTTCAGTATTGAAGATGCCCCCGAAGAATATGCTGAATTGATTGACGCCCTAACCACCTTCTTTGAAAATCTCCAAATAGATTATGGCGGAGAAGTTGATGAAAATGGCGATCCTATCAACGACAAGGCCGACAAAGATAACAATGGCGTAGGCAATGGTGTTGGTGGCGGTCAAGATGACAATCGGAGCGTCAATAACGGCGATAATAATCCGGGCCAAGGGAGTGGCAACAACAGTAATTCTGGCGGCGGTAAACCGAACAAGTAGATAAATCTATTCCAATTTAGAACAACCGAAACTCTATTTAGTCAGAACAGGCTAAATAGAGTTTTTTTGTTACAAAAATTTATTTCAAAGTCCGAATTGTTTGGTTGTAACAATCTTTCAGAGTAATTCATCTCTATTTTTTGACGAAGCCATAGGGCTTAGACATAATAATTACATATTGAAGATCGTTAGACTAGATTTTGTAGGAGTATACTTATGCCAGTTACAACAGAGCGTATTGATGGTTTACCGGCTGTTCTGGCTACATATGATGGTTTGATTAAGCTTGACGATATTATGGAAATGTTTGATGACACGGCTCGGCTCGTCGCAAATGTAGAGGGACGGTATTATCGGATTAGTGATTTTCGGGCCGCCCAAAGTACGTTCGCAGATATTATCCAAATTATGTCCCAAGCACGTAGCGATAAACCCGGTTCAACCAGTGATTCAAATCTAACCACAATTTTCGTCGGCTCCAATGAGTGGGGTATCATGGTGCGTAAATTCTTCGAGCAAGCCAAAGCCGGCGCGAAGGATATTCCACTTGTGACCACGGTCGAAGAAGCGATTGAATGGATCAAGGAAAATATGCGCTAAAATCTAGCTCTATTTATCTTTCCGTTGAAATACTCAGTTGATTACCATCCGTAACAATTTCGATACGGCCATGTTGATCGGTGCGATAAACTTTGCGCTCCGCAAAATGGTCAACTGTATCGCGTGACGTAATATTGAAACGGCTAGCCGGATCTGTTTGAATAACGACTATTTGAGGATTAACGATATCAACCCATTGTTGGCTATTGGTATTCTCAGTCGCATGATTGATGGCCAGCATTACGTTTGCTTGAATAAGATGGGGTTCTTGCAATAATTCACGTTCCTCGTTGCGGCTAATTGCTCCCGGAAATAAAAAAACAGCGTCTTGATAGGTTAAACGTAGAACCATATCAGTGATAGTATCTTGGGGTGCTAAAATTTGAATTGAAACGCCATCCCCTGTTTCAATTATTTGCCCTGCTTCAGCCTCGATGATTGGAATCTCTTTTTCAACAAGTTTATCTTTGAGCTCGCCAAAAACTTCCCCCTGAAGATTGGCGGACATGATAACGGTCTGGATATTATAGCGATCCACAACGGTCACAATTGCCTCGATATCATTGGCCGCATCACTTGTTATAAACCACACATCAATTTCACGTTTATTCGGTGGCAATTGATCGCCCAGTTCGGTTAAGAGTTGGGAAGGTAAGTTTCCACCATCAATCATCAGCACGGCCCCATCCGGTGTGCGGATGAGCACACTCTGACTTTGTCCCATATCCATGTAAACAACATGCAGATTATCATCGGGCTGATTGATGATGTTTTGGCCCAATATACCTAAAATCACGAGGCCGATGAATAAAGGTAAGGTACGCATCGAATGACGTAATAACATAGTCTGTCCATCTGTTTTTAATTCGGTTAACCATTTAGCCCGCGTGGCATTTCCCATAATATAAGCAAGGGTTAGGGCAAACACGCCAAGCATGATATACGGGGATATTCCAAATGTGATAGGGTTCGTAATATTCGCTAAGCCGCGCACAATTTCAATCGTATAGGTCAAAAATAGCCAGTCAGCGAGGAAAAAAGGACTGCCCAAGACCGGATTGATAAAGCTGAGTAAAACGCCGAGGCTCCCCAATATCAAAATCACGGATTGCACCGGAATAATT
>JBNLCD010000200.1:0-9078 GCA_050303635.1 Anaerolineae bacterium | reverse complement strand
GACGTCAATCATCAAATCCCGGACAGCCGGTGCTACAATCAACCCACTGTCGCGGATTTTAATTGCGGTACCGGCCCCCATCGTGACATTGCAAAAATTGGTTTTATGACCATCGCCAGTCGCCGTGACATCGAGGGCAATCCCGAAATCAGGATCGACGCCATACGCCGAAGTCTTGGCCCCACGGGTGCCGACTTCTTCTTGGACCGTGAACGCAAAATAGACTTCATGCGGGCTATCGGCTTCTTTGAATTTCTTCATGGCTTCAATGGCAACCACGCATCCAATGCGATCATCGAGGCTCTTAGCAATGACGCGATCACCGCGGACTTCCATTTCACGCCAGAAAATCATGGGGTCACCGACTTTCACAGCACCATTAACATTCTTGCCATCAGCATCGGTGCTTTCGCTGACATCAATATATGCATCCGTCAATTTGGGCATATCCTTACGGCCCCACTCGTTCATTATGGTGACGTTGCCGATGGTGCCATTTTCAAACTTGACGCGATTGCCCATCAAATTCATGGGGAAAATCCCGCCAATATTGGTGACGCGCAAATAACCAAGGCGGTCGATATGGGAAACCATGAGGCCGATTTCATCCATATGCGCGGCGATCATGATGCGCTTGCCACCTTCTTTTTTCGTACCAACGCGGCAAATCAAGTTACCCATGGCATCAACGCGCATGTCGTCGCACAAGTCTTTGACTTCTTCTTCAATCAGTGCCCGCACGTGGTGTTCAAATCCAGAGGGACCCCAAGCTTCTACCAGTTTTTTAATCAATTCTTTCACAGCTACTTACCTTTGCAAATGTTCGGGTGTTAGATCCAGCAATGCTTGGCGGGCTAATTGAATGCCGTGCTGGAAGTCGTTTAAATTCAGAATGGAGTGTGGCCCGTGAATATAACGGCACGGGATCGACATGGTTAAGGCGGGCACACCAGCGGCGGACATATGAATAACCCCGGCATCCGTTCCTCCGGCAAATTGCGGTGAACGATATTGATGGGGAATGCCCAATTTGGCCGCGGTCTCTTCAAAATGTTTGAGCAAACCCGGATGCGCAATGCTGGTGCGATCCATATAGCTCAAAACCGGACCATGACCAAGTTTTGTGACCGTGGTGAAATCTGGTTCGTCTTCATCTTGCGGAATTTCATGGCAAGCGGTGGTTTCAAGAATCAACGCGGCATCGGGTTGCACGCTTTCAGCCAACACACTGGCCCCGCGTAACCCAATTTCTTCTTGCACCGTGAAGGCCGCGATCAAATCGAAGGGGAACGGCTCGCCTTTGAGCAATTCAATCAATTCAGCACAACCGACGCGGTCATCGAAGGCTTTACCGCGAATAACCGTATCACTCAATTCAATAGTTTCGCTATCGAAGATAACCCGATCACCGAGCTTCACTTTGCCTTCAGCGGCACCCTTGCTATCTGCGCCAATATCGACGCGCATGGCACTCACCTTCTTCACACTTTTTTCGCTGTGACTAAGGTGAATGGGTTTCCATTGAATAACACCGGGAATTTTGCTCTTGCCTACTTTTACACGCAACGCCGGTAAAATCCGGGCATCTACTCCACCGACATTCTTAATTTGGAGGAGACCACTGCTATCAATGCCCATGACCATGAAGCCAACTTCATCCATATGCGCGGCCACAAGGACCCGCATATCTTGTTTGCCCGTGCCTTTTTTCGTGGCAATAATTGTGCCAAGAGCATCAATCTTAATTTCATCAACATGATCACGGATGGTATTTAAGATAAGTTTGCGGACTTCATCTTCTGCGCCCGAAACACCTGCCGCTTCCGTGATTTCTTTTAACATTGTATCTGCTAGTTTCATTCGCTGTCTTCTCCGTTCGCGGAGTCGTCATCATCCGTTTTCCATTGGATGGTGTCGAGATAATCTTCAGCCAGACCCGCAATAAATTCGGCCATTAAGCGGCCCGTGCGGTCAACGTCTTTGAGGCTGATGGTTTCAACGGGGCTGTGCATGTTGCGTAAAGGCAGAGATAAGAGGGCGGTCGGGATGCCAGCGCGACTGATTTGAATAGCCGCCGCATCGGTGCCGCTCGAGCCTGTTGCTGGGTCCGGCGAAATGCTCATTTCCAACCGTTGGGCCGCGCTTTGTAAGCCTTCATAGAGACCCGGATGGAAGTTCGGGCCTAATCCCAGTACAGGCCCGCTCCCCAATTTGCAATATTCATCCCCGTTGACACCCGATTGGGTTGCAAAGGTAACATCAATGGCAATCGCTAAATCAGGGTTTATATAATACGAAGCGGTACGCGCCCCCTTCAAACCCGTTTCTTCTTGAGCGGAGGCTGTCGCATAAACATCCCATGTATGCAAACGATTTTGGAGATAGTGCAAACACGCTGTCACGGACGCCACTGAAGCTCGGTCATCCATTGCTTTACAGGCCATCTTGCCACCCATCAATTCGAGGGGCGGCGCATCCATAAAGACAAAATCGCCGATATTGACCAATTCCTCAACTTCTTCAGCTGGCAACCCTAAATCCACCCACTGTTCATTGCGGGGCGTATAATTATTTTGTTCACCGGTTTGATTGGAAATATGAGGAGGGACGGCGGCGATAACGCCTTTGAGGACACGGGAGTTGGTGTGGACGAGGACAGGTTTCGCGAGGTTGATGCGGGAGTCTGTTCCCCAGATATCCTCAAGGCGAAGATATCCATCCCGTATTTCACTGACAATCATGGCAATTTCGTCCATGTGGGCACTGAGCATAATCCTCTTACGAGGTTCTGCCCCGGTCCCGCGTTTGATGCCGATTAAACTACCTATCCCATCGACCTCAAACTCATCGACCAAATCTGCCCAAACCTCGCGGAGATGATCAGCGACGGGCTGTTCCATTCCTGAGGCCGCATTGATTTCCACCAATGCTTTCAAATGTTCTTTCAGGGCTTCTGTTTCCATATACGATTAATTTCTCTAACATTCTTTTACAAAGATATCCACAGCTATTACCATCGAATAGCTTGAAAAGTTCAATCAATTTACACCAAAGGTTTGTTTTTTGCAAAGATTTTGAAAAAAAATGGTTAGAACTTTTTAGCCTGAATCCACTCAATAAACGCGGCCCGCTAGACCAACAAAAAAAGAGCGACCGATCGACGGGCCGCTCATGTTCAATCTATATATTTAACGTGAGTTTTCGATAAGCAAGGGCCTGAAGATCTTTGTTAAAGAAATAACTTCGAGTTGAAGTGGTCCGCTAATCTGAAAATGAGTCATAACAAGGTGGCTTTAGCCCTTTGCCTTAGCCACAATTTAGCAATCATCCGCTTAAGAGTAAACCAAAACTCACGTTATTGATGGTCTAATTATCGCCTTGATTTTCGCGCTCAGCCAACGCTTCCTTGAGGATTTGAATTGCCTCCTCAATACTGTTAACGGGTGACGGTGATTGCGAAAGGAATTCTAAACCACTTGCGCCGCTATCCAAGGCTCCAGCGGGCGGTTGACGCATGACCAGATTCTTGTATTCACGCAACGCTTCATCGACACGTCCTTGGACCAAGAGTGCTTGCGCTAAATCAAGCCGCGCCCAGTGATCCGAGGGATTGTCATCTAGAATGGTTTCCGCAATTTCTTGCACACGTACATAAGCATCCAATGCTTCTTCATCACGTCCGGTAAATTTATAGAGAATTGCCAGATTACCCGCCGGATAAGACGCTTGCGGCGTTACGCGCACGGCATGTTGATAAGCATGTAAGGCGTCTTCATGCCGATTTTGACGACGATATAAACCGCCCAAGGTTCCGTAATAGCTTTCACCATCGGCATCTAAAAGATTGCCATCCACTTTGAGCGCCCGTAATAAATTAATTTCGGCCTCGGCCCATTGCTCATTCCGCGCATCAATATCGCTGACCTTATCACCCATGCGGCGTTGAGCCAGACCCAAAGCGGCAAGTGCCGGCGCAAAATCGGGGTTAATTGCCAATGCTTGATTGAGATGTTCCATGGCATCCCCAAATTGGCGACGGGCTGTATAGAGATAACCTAGCAAGTAGTTAGTGGTTTGGTTATCTGGTTCAATCGTATAGGCTTCTTCCAACGTTTCGATGGCCGTTTTATAGTTGCGGGCCCGTACCTGTTGCTCAGCCAATAGTTGTTGTGATAAGACTTTGAAGGAATTTTCAGCGCGTTGCCGGGCTTGATCAAGTTCTTCATGAATAAGATTTTTTAGGAAATCGAGCTGACCCCGTGTTGAATCCGACAATTCGTTGATTTGGTCTTTGGTGGTATCCGCCATCGTTCGAATCTGGTTCCCCACGGCGGTGAGTTCACTCTCACGGAGATTTAAGCGGCTTTCAACTAGCCTTTCATTGGCTTCAGCCCGTCCCTCCAGATCGCTCCGAATATCCCGCAAGTTGATGGTGAAAATCACAGCGGCCACAGCAATGAGTGCCCCTAATAAACCTAGACCTACTTCAAGTAGACTTAAGACCGTGGCAACACTGTCATTATTTTCTTCAGACCGTTCAAGCGCATGCTGAACTGACTCGGCCATCCGGCCTTCCTCACCATCAATGACAATTGAGCCCGGTTCATATACCTGTTTGTCACCTGCATTTAATGCCCAAATCAACGCAATAATACTAATGGGCAAAGCGAGCATACTTAATACAAGTGGCAGACGATCAACAATAAATTTAATCATCTAAAACGTCCTTTTCCAAACAAATGGAGAATCCCACTTCAAGCATACGAGGTTTGGGCCAGATGTGCAAAAATGTGTTGACCATCCACCCAACTATAGAAAGCCCATGTCACTCCTTCAATATTTGGGGTATATATTTCGAGGAATTTCGGGGTTACCGAGCTTGTTCAACCTTGGATTATTTTTTTACAGGACTCTTCAGGCACTTGCTCATCCAAAACTCATATTACTTTATAGATTAGGTAAATCGCAGATGACTAGGATCAAGACAGCCTCTAGACTATTTTTACTAAGCACCAACTATCCGCGATTAAATGCTTTGAGATTTAGCAGAAATAGCAATATTAAGCTATGCTGGGAGATAGATATATAAAGACAGTTAGCGATGTGCTATGCCACGCATTGCCCAGAAAAAACAAGTTACTTGGGGATACAGTATGACTAGCCGCATTCTTTTGGTCGAGGATGACTATGATAATCAAATTATCATTACCCAAATTACCAAACATCTTAAACATGAAATAGATGTCGTCGGCTCAGCCGAAGAAGCCATGCAAAAACTGACTGACAAATCAGTCAAATATGACATGATCTTGATTGATTTGCGCCTACCCGGTAAAAATGGCTGGCAACTGCTCAAAGATGTTAAAGAACATACCGAAATTCCTGAACTGCCGTGTGTCGCCGTCACAGGTTACTATAATCACACGATGGAACGTGAAGCGTTGGCCGCTGGTTTTAGTTATTTTGTGGCTAAACCCATTACCGTGAGTCAGTTGACCAGAGTTTTTAACGAAGTTCTTAGCGGACCGGATGCCTAACCAATCAAGTTACATCTAGCGCCACATTGCAATAGACCACTCGTCAAAAGTTACTTGAATTTTCTCCAACGGAGCACCTCGATTGCCCACATTAAAACCGACCCATTTCTAACAATTGACAGACATAACTTAAATTTCGTTTTTATCTATTCATCCGCTGAATGTGTTAAAATTAGAAGGATAAGTTGGACATGCTTTAAATGTCTAATCCATGCGCTATGTGGTATATCAAGCATCCTGTTTTATGCAAGATTGTGCTGGGAATGGTAATATCACATCAAACTATTAAATTTAGTCTTTTATAACACTCATTTTTTGTGACAACTTAAACTAGACAGGTTTCTGTTTTTCGATGATAAAAAGAATAATCAAATCCTATATCAATTTACCATTGCGCACCAAGATGTTAGTTATTGGTGTGTTTGTGCTAACAAGCATCAACAGCCTACATATTGCTATCTCCTTTGCGACCAGCCAAACCGAAAATTCAGCTCAAACTGAGATAACCATTGCTCAAGACAAGGTTGATTTGGCGCGGCAATTAGAAGTGGCCGGGATGCGCATTGAAAGCGGCAAGAATCTCAGTATTGTTACCTTTTTGGTTGGAGCGATTCCCGGCGATGTGGCTGACCCTGAAGATCTCAGTGGTCCTTTTGTAATCACTTTACAAAATCAACTCACCGAACTCGATAGCGCGGATGCCTTGATCGCCGAATTTCGTGCGCCAGCAGAAGATGGTACGGAGCTTGATAAAACAGAGTTGCAACATGTTGAGATTGTCGAAAGCAAATTAGCTGATTATCGTATTGTCATTAATGAGATTGTTGAAGTGCAAATCCCGCTTCATGGTGACACCGAGACGGGTTTAGGCGGTGAGTTGATGGACTCCTTACGCATCATTAATGAGACGGTGGATGCTTCCAACGCCATGGCTTTGGCCACTAATTACATCATCAATTTTCAACAAGATATTGTTTTGCAAATCCCTAGTGAAATCGGGAGCCTCAAAACCCAAATTAATGAGGCCGATATCTCGGACACCGAGCGCGAAGATCTACTGGCTGAGGTTGATAAAGCCCAAGCAACTTATTTGGCACTCGTCAATCACGATATTGAACTGAGTAAGAATGCGGGCGCGCTCACGACCATCATTGAAGAAACCAATGACGAAGTGCGAACGCTCATAGATTATGAATTTGCCAATGAGTCTGACGCGCAAGCTAAACTTGATGATGCAAAAACATTACGCTTTCAACTCCAAATACTCAGTGCCGCCCTCACCATTCTGGTGGGGATGACCGTTGCCTTCTTTGTCTCGCGCTTGATCACCAATCCACTGACACGCCTGACGCGGAATGCTGAACGGATTGCGCAAGGGGATTATAGTCAGATTTTAAGCGATCATCGGGATGACGAAGTAGGTCGCCTGAGTTCAGCCTTTAATCAGATGACAGAGGCCGTTCGTCAAAAGAATAAGAGTCTGGAAGCACAAGCCGAAGAATTACGTCTCGCCAAAAACGAAGCTGAAGAATCTACACGTTTGAAATCCGAATTCCTCGCCACCATGTCCCATGAACTACGTACGCCGTTGAATGCTATTGAAGGTTTTGCGAGCATTATGTTAGCTGGGATGGGGGTTGAGCTCAGTCCGGATGCTTACAGCATGGTTGAACGTATTTCCGCCAACAGCGCGCGCTTAGTTGAGTTAGTGAATGATGTACTGGATATTTCGCGGATTGAAGCGGGTCGCATCGAAATCAATTACGAACCGTTGGTGGTTGAGGATTTAGTCAAACGTTGGGATCAAGAAATTCGCGTGGTCGCTGACAGCAAGTCGCTGGAATTTACCCACGAAATTAATCCTAATCTGCCCGCCACGGTTCTCGTGGATCAACATGCGCTCAACAAAATTGTGCTCAATTTATTGACAAATGCGGTCAAATATACCGAAACAGGCTCTATCCATTTAAGTTTGGCCCAAGATAATGCCGATTGGTTAATTCAAGTCAAAGATACGGGCATCGGCATTACGCCCGAAGCACAAACTTATATTTTTGAAGAATTCCGGCAAGTAGATGGTAGCTCGAAGCGGCGCTATGGTGGGGTTGGTCTGGGGCTTTCCATTGTCCAAAAGCTGGTCCGTTTGCTGGATGGTCAAATCACCCTGAAAAGTAAACTCGGTGAAGGCAGTACATTTACGGTACGCCTACCCCTAAAATCAGACACCGCTGAAACAAAAGAGTAAACGATGTCTCAGAAAAAAATACCCACTGATATTTTTGCCGACTGGCCAATTCTCATCGTGGATGATGAACCCGATAGCCTGTTGGTTGCGACCCATATTTTAAAGTTTTATGGTGGGAACGTGGTCACCGCCGAAAATGGTCAAGAAGGATTTGAACGGGCCAAGGAGGTTTTGCCCCGCTTCATTATCTCCGATCTTTCAATGCCTGTCATTGACGGGTGGACGATGCTAACTATGCTCCGCCAACACCCACCGACGGAGAATATTCCGGTTATTGCTTTATCCGCCCATGCGATGGTCGGTGATCGTGAAAAGGCGATCGAAGCTGGCTTTAACAACTATATTCCCAAACCACTCAGTGCCCAAACATTTTTGCAAACATTGTTGCGTATTTTAGGTGAGATCCCGCATCTAAAAGATGATTTGCAGTTTTAGGAGAATACATATGAGCAAACGAATCCTATTGGTCGAAGATGATTTAGATAGTCAACAGGTTATTTCTCAAATTTCAACCTATTTGCACCATACCATTGATGTCGCAGGTTCGGCTGAAGACGCGCAGAATCTATTGGCACAATATGGCCGTGATTATGATTTGGTCATCATTGATTTACGCTTGCCGGGTCAGAACGGTTGGGAATTATTAAGTGCCATCCGCGAAGACAGCGACCTCGTTAATTTGCCGTGTGTTGCGGTCACAGGCTACAGCGACACCATTGTCGAACGGGAAGCCTTGGCGGCAGGCTTTGATCACTTTGCGGCCAAGCCCATTACGGCGACTAATCTGGTTGATATTTTCACGGAATTTTTGGCGTAACAACACCGTGGAAATTTCTTGGCTCTGCCAAAAAGAATGCGAGTCCTGCATTAAATAGAACTCGCTCTTTTAGGATTGTAAATTGGGGTCAAATTTCCAACAATTTATACAATAGCGATTTAATCGCCGCCGGGATTACGCTGGGACTTTTCCCACAAATGCATAAATTCGTTGAATTGTTGGCTGTGGTGCAAATACGCAAAGCGCGCGACTTCGCGCCCCACTTCTAAGACGCGTTCTTCTAAATGACCGCTTCTTAGATAACCTTCCTCATTGAATAGCTCATCCGCGCGTGGCAAGGAAACTTGTTGCGGGAGAACCCACGCTCGTAAAGAACGCCCAACAATGCGTAAGGCATTCAGGGCATTAATGGCCCCCATACCGCCGCCAGCCACCCCAACGAGCCCAACAATTTTCCCTTCAAATTGTTCAAAACCCATCAGGTCGAGCGCATTTTTGAGTACACCACTCATAAGATC
>JBNLCD010000199.1:0-9140 GCA_050303635.1 Anaerolineae bacterium | reverse complement strand
CTAATACCTCAAATTCGTTTTCATACGGTTTTCTAACTGAATTTATAACCTTTTGGGAGGATAACAGTAGGTTAAATTTAGGTAATAATTTAACTAATCGATTCCGTCAAACTAAAGGTAACATAAATAATTTTAATAGGTTGTTTTGTGGTCATAGCAAAATTGCATTATACTTATATTTTGTATTACGTCGCAATAAATATCTAAAAGAACATTATTTCCGATTTTGCTTGATTGTTATCTTATAAAGAACCAATTGTAGAACTATAAAAAAATATAAATCAAAGCATTTTTTCGAACAAATGTTTAGCACTTGTCATAACTAGAAATTTTAGACAAGTGATACTTTGCACATCATTCAATGCGTAAAGTAATCTTGTCAAAAGATTTATTTATTGTTAGAATTATGTTTAGGGAGGGCATATCGCTTTTTAAAATTATTATTTTTGTAAATTAGATTTACAAACAAAGCGGAAATGCCAACTTGGAGTTACAAAATAGATGCTCTCTATTAATCATATTTTTTTTAGCTATAGAAGTAATGAAGCGGAATTCGCGCTTAAACTAGCCACCGACTTAAAAAATATTGGTGTTCGGGTTTGGATTGATCGTTTAGACATCCGCCCAGGACAAAACTGGCTTCGCGCTTTAGAATTAGGTATTAATAACTGTGCGGCATTATTAACCATTTTAAGTCCCGGTTATACACAATCTCCTTATTGCCAACGTGAATTAGCACGTGCGGCCCGGTTATCGATTCCCATTATCCCCGTTCTACTAGAATCTCTTGAACAAGCTGAATGGCCGCTTGTTACTGAACTCTATCAATATATCGACTTTACCAATTGGCGTAGCGCCGGCGAGTACGAAAAACAATTACAAGAGCTTATCAAAGTTCTGCGTAGTCAATTTGCGAATCAAATTATTGAAGCCCCTTCACAAGAAGAAAAATATCTGAATCGTCTCATCGCTAGTCTTGAAGTTAGCAAGCGTGTGGTTGTTACGGATGATGAAGCACGCCACATGGGACCCATGACGGCGATTAATATGTTGCTTGATTCAGATGTCAAAGTCTATCTCCAAAACGGTGACAGCAAGTCGAGCAAAACGCAGACGACAGAAACGATTAGTCTGCGTGAACTCATCAAGCCAGATAGTACTTATCCACGGTATACCTTAGTCGGTGAACCGGGCGCTGGTAAAACAGCCGTCCTCGAATATTTGGTGCTCACTGCCGCTTATGCCCGTAAGAAATCAACAACTTCCGGTCTGCCTTTCCTTGTTAAAGGGGTAGATTGGAAAAATGATGTGAGCTTTGAGGAATTTCTCGAAGCAAAATGGGAATTTGAGAGCGATTTAATTCCCTTGCTCCAGCAAAAGAAGGTCACCCTCTTCTTAGATGGTTTGGATGAAATTGTCGACAATCGTGATGTCAAAATCGAATCACTCCGTAGTTGGCTGTATCAAGAAAAGACAGCTCAAATTGTGGTGATCACTTGTCGGCATAGCGAATCACATTTGGCGCAAAGTTTGGCATTGCCCATCTTTTACATAACCAATCTAGATTCAACACGGGTCAAAGATTTTATTCAATTCTTTTTGCCCGAACATCATGCCCAACATTTACTGCGGCAAATCAAGGGGATGCGAGCATTTGCCAACATTGATGATTTATTGGCAGATAGCCTCTTATTAAGCTTGATCATTGAGATGTATAGCGATGCGCCAAACAAGCATTTGCCCAGCAATACCAGTATTCTGCTCGAAAAGCTGATAGAAAAACTGTGGGTACGCGAACGTGATCGGCGAGTTTTGCAGTTTGTCTCTTATGAAGAGCTAGATTACACCTTAGCTGAACTGGCCTATAACATTTTTCTGGTTAAGGGTGAAGTTAGTTTAGATTATGAACAGGCTTTGCAGGTTGTAGATAATCAACTTATTTTGCAATTTGCCCAACGCATGCATCTCCTGAAAAAGGAACCTTCTCAAGCTGTAGTGCGCTTTACAAACAAATTGCTATGTGATTATTTCATGGCGCGCTGGTTAATACTACAAGGAGAAGAACAAACTTGGTTGGCCGAAACCAAGAATATCGAAGTCAATCCACTGGTCGCTTTATTGTTATGTGGTATGGCCAGCCATCGGATTGAACTCATTCAGCAAATCGCCCAAGTGGATTTGGTACTGGCATTGCAATGTATACATGCTGATACATCACTTGGCGAAGAGATCTTTACCAATCTGTTGCAACAATTTGTGCATGAGCAAATTAACGCCAAAGTCGATGCCAAAACAATGGTCGAAAAACTCATGGCGTTGCGTAATAACTATGACCGCGAATTAAAAACCAGTCTATACACCTTGATGCGTCAGAACGAATGGGATGTTCGACAAACGGCGACCCAATTGTTGATTGAGTTGGAACCGTTTCCATTAACCGGTTTGCAATCAACCTTAATTGATCTGCAAAGCGATTTACAGGAAGCGGCATCAATTGCCTTGGCTCAGTTGGGGGAAACAGCCTTACCAACCCTTATTTTGTTGGCACAACATGAAGATGGTCAAGTTCGGCGAAATGCTATTTGGGCGTTTAATGAACTCGCTGATCACGCTGGTATCCCGACTTTAGTGAGTCTTTTACAAGATGATGAAAATGAAGTTGTGATCGATGCAATCGAGGCGCTGGGATACTTATATGATGTGACAAGTATTCCCTTCTTAATCGATATTCTTGGTCATCGCACCAACGATGTGCGTGAAGCATTAACCGATACGCTTGTTTGGATTGGCCAGTTAGCTTTGCCGGATCTGGTTTATGCGGTCAATCATAGGCGCGTCAATACACGGCGTCACGCCGTTGAGGTGCTGAAGCATTTTCCAGAAGAAATGGCTACACAAGCTCTGCTCGTGGCAAGTTATGACAAAAATATCAATGTAAAGATTGAGGCATTAGATACCTTAGAAGAGCGGGAGGACCCTGCTGTGTTTAAACGATTTGTTGAGGCACTGCTTGACCGAACAAAGATAAAACGCACCAATGAAACGGTTGCAGAACGCGCCGCGCGTGCCTTAGAACAAAAGGGGACTCCTGAGGCTGAAAGAGTCTTAGATTACTGGCGCAAGAAACGGGCCGAACTAGATGCAGAAAATGAGACCATCGTGCCTGAAGAAACGATTGATTCTTCAGCCGATACGGCTAAAGATCGCCTGACAAAATTGACCACAGGTTCAGAACGTATCATTCCGGCGCATATCCAAGAAGGTCTCAATAGTAAGGACGTGACGGCCCGCCAACAAGCTATTCAATCGCTGGTTAATTTCGATGAAGCCATTGTTGTGCCTGTTTTACGCAAGTCATTACAAGACAGTTATCCGCAGATTCGGCAGACAGCCATCAAAGCATTAGCACGCTATACCAGTCCGGATGCACTTAAAGGATTAGTTTGGGCACTCAGCGATGATTCGCATCCAGTTGTTGATATTGCGATGCAGGCCCTGCAAAAAAATGGGCAACCTGTATTGCCTGATTTGATGACGGCAATTGATAGTCCAAAAACTTATACACGCCAAGTAATTATTAAAATTTTAGGGGAAATTGGGGAACCGATTGCGATTCCAGCTTTGAAATCTCAGCTTCAAGATGAATCGGTTTCGTTGATTGGTGGCGAAAAAGCCATTTGTGATTGGGCTTATGAAGCACTCAAAGCGATTGGTACACCTGAAGCGGAGAAAATCGCGACGAGTTGGTTCGAGAAGAAAGAAACCAAGAAGCCCGCACCAGAATTGCCAAGCGATTTACCCGCAGATCAACTGCCAGAGCTGATCGAATCCATTCGAACAAGTGGCTGGGGTAAACGCGAAGAAGCAACCAAATTACTCTATAAGTATGCTAAAGCGTTACAAGGCACAGAATTTCCTGATGTACGCAAGCAACTTATTGAAATGTTAAACGATGAAGAAAGCATGGTTCGCTGTGTCGGTCTGGAGGCATTAGCTTGGCTCAAGGACTCGAAGGCAATTGAGCATATGCTGAAGTCACTGAATGATGATAGTTGGACCGTGCGCATTGCGGCTATTCGCTCATTGGTGGAATTTGAAGATCCAGCAGTATCACCAGCTATCTTAGAACTTGTCTTAGACAAGCAAACATTAGTTAAAGAAGCCGCCTTAGAAGCTATTGGTATTTTGGGGGACACGTCTATCATTCGCCCACTTGTGCGGGCCCTTGATAGCAATGACTCGTTTTTACGACTAGCGGCTGTCCAAGCATTGAGTCAAATCCAACATCCAGATGTGGTTATGCCCTTGGCCGAATCATGCCGGGATGATGATAAGAATGTGCGCTGGGCCGCTGTTGATGCTCTGCGTTCTCATAAAGATGAACGCGCCGTCCGTCATTTAATTTTATGTTTAACTGATCAAGATTCACCACATTGGGAAGATGAAAGTATCCCACAAATAGCGGCAGAGGCACTTGAAAATATTGGTTCCAAATTTGCCTTATCAGCGGCTCAGAAGTGGCGTCAAAGTCAGTCTGCCAATACCCAATAAATAGGATAGATGTAATTATGCGATTATTTGTTAGTTATGCGCGGGTTGACAAGCCCTACTGCATACAAATTGTAGAAATGTTGGAAGTCCACGATGTGTGGTATGACCAACGTTTATACGCAGGGCAAAATTGGTGGAAAGAAATTTATCGCCGTCTAGAATGGTGCGAAGGTTTTGTTTATCTATTATCACCTGAGTCCATTAATTCACATTATTGCCGGCGTGAATTTGAATTAGCCAAAAGCTTAGGAAAATATATCTTCCCGGTGATTGTTCACCCTGAAATTGATATTCCAAATTCGTTGAGCGAAATTCAATGGGTTGATTTAAGTAAGGGTTTGACCATTGAAGCGGTGAAAACTTTGCTTAACTCCATTCATTTGGCTCAAAGTCAAGGGCCACGCAAGCCATTACCGAAGCCTGTTCCACCTGCCCAACCGCAACCGCCGGTAAGTGATCCAGCAACTGTGATTGGACACGCGGTAAAAGCGATGGAATCTGGTGATTTTGATCAAGCCGTCTTCTTATTGAAACAGGCCAAGGAAAGTAAGTTCCCATCCAAATTTATTAATCTGGATGCCTTGCTTAAACAAGCATTGAGTTCACTTAATCGTCAATCGGAAATGCGTGAGGCCTCGCGGGAATATAAGCAAATTGCTATTTTAGTTCGTAGCAATACGACTTATGAACTGGGTTGTGAAGCCTTTTTAGCCTTCCATGAAGCATTTCCTGACTACGATCCTGATGATTTAATGGGATTATGCAATCAGAATAATACCCAGCGTAGTTTCTATGCACCAACGAAGATTCCTTTGTTGCATTGGGTCAATATTCCAGCGGGTGAAGTCTGTTTCCGCTATCCCGATGGCAATGGCAAAATGGCTGAGCAGGGTTATAGCGTCAATTCATTTAGGATTAGTAAATATCCAGTGACCAACGCGCAATATGACCTGTTTTTGGATGATCCTTATGGCTATGCCAATTTGGAATGGTGGGAATTTTCAGCCCGCGCATTGCAATGGCGTAAGAAACACACCAATTTCGATTCTAAATTCAAGGGTGATGAACGTCCCCGTGAAATGGTGACATGGTATGATGCGGTTGCTTATAGCAATTGGTTGAGTGAACGACTGGGCAAGAAAATTGCTCTGCCAACCGCATTTGAATGGCAACGCGCCTATCAAGGTGATGAAGAACGTCTTTATCCTTGGGGTAATCATTTTGATGTAACCCGTTGTAACACAGCGGATAGCGAAATCAAGATGACGACAATTGTTACCAGCTATGATGATAATGTCAGTCCATACGGCGTTTGCGATATGGTTGGTAATGTCTGGGAATGGTGCCGGAATACTGACGGCGAAAATGAATTTAGTGACGATCTTCGCCTACCCGGTAAACGGATTGTGCGAGGCGGTTCATATATCAGTCCCAGCAAGCGTTCTCATATTTATTTCCACTATGCACTCAAGCCAGCCAGCATTTCACCTTCGATTGGCTTCCGTTTGGTAAGTTATGACTAAACTCTTCAATATCCAGAGATGAACGGGATTTTTCCAATAAAGTGAAAAATCCCGTTTTTTGTGTCAGGTTGCTGACTAGAAACATTCGCTCACCCTATTGCATCCACTCGATTGCCCCATTTTCACAAAAAATTCATGTGTTTAAGAGCGCTTAATGCTACGATATGAAAGTAGCCAGATCTGTAATATCAATTATTTTTAAAAGCTTTGATTTATCTTTAGCAATGACTAGAATATATTCGTGGGGAAATGATTCAGTTAGCGCTATTTTATGGAGTAATTCATTTAATATCTCTGGGAAGGCTCTCTTATGCAATTGCAATCGCGCTCATCTCAAGCACTAAATACAGCCTTAGTTGAGGCGCGGCGGCGTATCAGTGCCGCACATGAAACAAAGGCATTAAAACTCGATTTATCACGTTTACAACTACCGGAAATACCTGCAGAAATTGCACAACTCACTCAATTAGAGTGGCTCGACTTAAGTTATAATAATTTAACAAGTTTGCCTGAGGAAATTGGCGACTTAGTTAATTTGCGTGAACTGTATGTTGATGACAATCGCTTAAGTTCACTCTCAACTGAATTGTGCGAGTTACAATATCTGACTGTATTGAGTTTAAATTTTAATGAATTTCGGAGTCTGTCAGGCGTGATTGCTTGTTTGCCTGAGCTCCGACGGCTTGACTTACATGGAAATCAACTCACTGATTTGCCAACCTATTTAGCGCAACTGCCGAAATTAGAACGGCTCTATATTAGTGCCAATCAATTTACGCATATCCCTGCGCCAATTTTGAAGGTTCATAATTTGCGTTGGCTCAAACTCAGTGAAAATCAAATCACGACCGTGCCCGTTGAGATATGTGAGTTGGCCAATTTAGAAATGCTGTGGCTCAATGACAATCTGTTAGAGACTATTCCGGTTGAAATTGGTCTCCTAAACAACTTGCATCACCTCTATTTGCAAGATAATCAATTGACTGAATTGCCCGTCACGCTAGGTAGTTTAAGCAATTTGGAAGTTTTATATCTGAGCAATAATCAATTGGCTAAAATTCCGAGTACACTGGGGAAACTCAAATACTTGCGGGAATTTTATGTGAGCCACAATCAATTGCATGTTGTACCTCAGCCCGTGGCTTTATTGCCACGTTTGCGTTGGGTAGATTTTGGCGAAAATCCGCTGGTGTTCTTGCCGGCAGAATTTGAAACACGGTTTCGGCAACGCCGTCTCATTGTAGGCTATAACCCGGAAAGCGTCCCTATGATTGCTCTATTGCATACCGAAGTTTTGCCAGAAGCATAATCATCTAGCAATCAGCCAAATCGTTTGAATCATAAAGTACAGCAAATGCTGTACTTTATTTTTTGACAAATCTAAACCAATTTCAAATAAAGTCGTAAATGAAATTTAACATTATAGGTTCGTCGAATAGCCCCCTCATGTGTTAAAATAGCAAAAACTTAATCAATGCCTTGCTAATTCCCTGTTCACAGGATAACTCATGAGTACAGTCGCACAAACTGCTGATGTGAAAAACCCTAATCAATCGTATGACACCCCAACTTACAATGTTGTCTGGCAGAATCTAGACACCATTTTGGCTTTGTTTGGGTTAGTGGTTGCTGTCTTTGCGGCGACCATCTATTTAGGTCTCGCTCTGGAATTCAGAAACCAGCCCTTTATTGGTGCATTTATTAATCGTGATCTCACTATTCGCAATGAAAACGCATTTGGTGATCCGGCTCAACAAGATGAGCAAGATGACTCTTTCTGGTCAGTGCGTTCTTTGAGTATTGAACCGGGCGACAAGGTTCTGCGCCTTGGTCAAACTGATTTACGAGATATTGATAATTTTAATGCCCTAGACACCGAACTTGATAGCCGCGAAATTGGTGATGCAACCCAAATTTTGATTCAACGTCAATCAGGTAAAATCCCAGATAATCCAGCTTGGCAGTGTGCCACGGTTGAAGCAACCAATTGTGCCGTGGATATTGAACTAACCCAATTTACCTATCTTGATTTACTGGGTCATTTTGGGGTGGGTTATTTGGCTGGTCTATTTGTGCTCTTGATCAGTGTTTATGGTTATTTCCGGCGACCCGATTCGCGCTACACCAAACAATTCTTGTTCATGGGCAGTATGTTGGCCGTTTTCCTGATGGGGACGTTCGACTATATCGCCACACATGAATATGTCTATTTGTGGATATTTAGCGCGGTTAGTTTTGCTTTTTCACTAATTAGTTTCAGCTTTTATTTCCCGACCACATTGCCACTAGCCAAACGTGTGCCTTTTATTAGCGTATTAGCACCGCTGTTGGCAGTTGCGGTGACATGGCTTATTTATGAAGAATTTTTCACGACCGATACCAAATGGGTTTTTGGTGCGCCTATTGCTTTTATTGGCGTTGGTGCATTGGTCATGATTGTGGTTATGCTCGGCTGGCGACAATATACCTTTTCCCCAATCTTACGTGAACAAGCCAGTTATATCTTAATTGGGGTGGTGGCGAGTTTTACGCCGTGGGGTATTTTGTTCTTCTTTGAATTTATCCTCGACTTCGGGATAACAACGGGTGTCATGCAAGGGCTTCAAATAGTCTCGATCTTGTTCCCGATGAGTGTGGCCTATGCCTTGCTCCAAGATAAATTATTGGAGACGGACCGTCTCATCCCGAATATGGTGGTCTACAGCGCTTTGGTACTTGTGCTTTTTGCCACTTACCTCACCCTTGTTGTCGGCTTCAGTCTTATCGGCGTAAAGAGTTTTGCCGCGACTAGCCCCGGTCTCATTGCCCTATTTGCCATTATCGTGTCAATCGCCTTTGCGCCGTTGCAAAGTGGGATTCGCGAGCGCATTAATAAACTCATGTTCCGGCAACGTCGCCAATATCAAGAACGACTTGAAGACTTTTTAAATAAGATGTCCAATGCGCTCAATATGGTTGAAGTTGAAGCCGCTGTGCGCGAACAATTGGATGAGGTGTTGGCTCCCAATGCCATGATTATGTTTGTGCGTGATACTGAAGCACAAGTTTTCCGCGCACGACCAAATC
>JBNLCD010000198.1:0-9154 GCA_050303635.1 Anaerolineae bacterium | reverse complement strand
TATACTAACTGTACAGGATTTATACAGAGTTTATATAAAAATTTTACGGCAAGATTTTGCACGTATCTGGTAAAATACGCAATCAGTTTAGTCATTAAAATAGTTCTGGGGAGAGAATTTTATGGATGAACTTGCTCGTCAAAAAGCTAGTACTGCTCAAGAATATTACGATGATTATCACGAAGGTTTTGCGCACGCCCCCAATACTATATTTGTGGGGTGTGTTGATAATCGTATTACACCCGAACTTATAATCGGCAAAAGGCCCGGTGAAATGGTTGTAATCCGTGTTCCGGGAGCACTCGTTCACGCCCAAGGCTTAGGCGATGCGGCGGTGGGCGGTGCCATTGAACTGGCTCTGCTGGGCGGCACAATTGAAGATATTATTGTTTGTGGCCACACCAAATGCTTAATGATAAATACCTTGGCCACGGATGCTGACCCACTCGATACGCCGAATTTAGCGCGCTGGGCCGTGATGGCAGATTTTGTGCGCGCCCAAGCCACTACTAGAGCGGATAAACATACCCAACCCGCTCGTTATAAACAAGCGTTGCTCGAAGAATCAATTAAACGCAGTTTAGCCAGTTTGCGGGAGTTGCCCGCCGTGCGCACGCTTGAAGACAGCGGTAAATTGCGCGTACATGGCTGGTATTATGATTTAGAAAATGGCACGATTGTCGTTTATAACGAACAAGATAATAGTTTTAGCATTGTGCGCGCCGATGGTACCACACAAGCGCCCGTTGTACCGGATGAAGAACCAGTTAATCCCGAAGCTTATGTCGCCGCAGGTGTCGCGAGCCATTCTGTCGCGCCATTGTCAGTGGAACCGGCTGAAGTTGATAATCCATCGGTCGAACCGGCTACGGTTGCACCTGATCCGGTGAAGGTTCCCCGCGCCGAACCTGTGCAACGTGTTTATGCCAGCGAAGTGACGGAAGCGCCGCGTAACGATGCAACAGGTATGACAACCCAACCACCAGCCCGTGAAGCGGAAATTATTGAACCCGCGCCCAAACCGTCCATTCCCTCGAATGTGCAAGAAGCGCTTGATGACCCTGCACTAGATGATATAAAACAAATTCTGGCAAGTGTCCGGCGTCCTTCGGGGCGATTGCAAGTCCGTGAAACTTTGAACGAAATTAATTCACGTGATGGCTGGTTGAATGTGGCCAAAGCCGTGAATGAAATGCGTGATCCGCAAGTACAACAAGCGTTGCGTGAAGTGGCTTTTGAATTACGTAGTCCGCAAGCCCGCGCCGAATTACGCCAAATTATTGCCGATTTGGATGCTGGTCAATTGACGGAAAAGCTCCAAAATCTGAATCCGCAACAAATTCGGGATGAATTTTCGCAATTGATTCAACAACTGCGTGACGAAGACAAATAAGTCCAGCCCCACTAACTCAAGATAATAAATAAGTGCCCCACAATTGAATTGTGAGGCACTTTTATTTTCAATGCTTAGCAAACCAAATTTTATAGCCAACTATATATTGCCAAACATATAGGCAATGGGCATATAATCCGGAATGGTAAAACTTGTTAGGGGTTCCGGTTGATGGGCTAGATAACCTGCAATAATGCGTCGCGTAAACGGTGTGATATGCCAACCCTCAAGATCGGCAAAAGCCACAAATTTGGCATCCAAAATTTCCTCATCGCCCGAACCGCGCGGCTCAACATCGCTAACCACTTCTGCCAGAAATATGATATAGAATTCATTGCGCGTTTCTTTGACCAGTTGGCGGAGGGCGATAATACCCAACGGCTGGACATCGACATTGCTCTCCTCTTTGACTTCGCGAATGAGCGCTAAGCCCAAATCCTCTTCTTGCTCCAAATAACCACCCGGCAAAGACCATATTTTAGTCGGATGATTATGCTGAACCAGCAAAACACTGTCACCTTTAAAAACAAGTGCGGCGGTGCTCATCGGTGTATTCGCAAATTCAACAAAGTGACCGTCTGCACAGCAAGCACGGACCCGTCCACCAATTTCTTGCTGAATCGTTGGTTTTCCACATTCGGGGCAAAATTTCGCCATAGGCTAGACAACCATTTCCCATTCATGTTCGCAGGCTTCGCAGAAATAGAAGAACGCGACTTCGGTATCATCCGGACCATCATAGAGTTCGGAACCCAAAAAGAAAACGGCCGCTTCGCCACAATTCGGGCATTGTTCATCCGGCTCGTGGATATAGCATGAGCCTTTACCTTCGTGTTTTCCCATCGAAATTTTCGACCTTTTTATCTATTGTCAGATATTTCCCTTAGTTTACCAGCAGTTGCCCAAATTGGTTTAGATTTCTGACAATCGCTAGACAATATTTAAGAGAACGTGAGTGACCTGTTTTTCATGACAACGGATGGACACATCGATCCATCCCTACCAGTGAAGTTGTTAATTTATTTTCCATAGGGAATTTAGGACAAAGAACATACTTAATTGGTCTGTCTCATAATTGACAGGGTATGTCGGTCCAGTGTACACGGCCAAACCGAGAATCGAAGCTTGCTTTAGCATGCTTGGTTTTATAGCTAGCGGTATGGCTTCAGCCTACCGCGCTTTTTATTGAAATTATCCGCGATTCTTGACGGAGTACAAATTACCGTGGCCGCTGGTAGGGAAGCCCCGATGTGGGCTTCCGCTTATTGATGATGATATCTCAAATCACTTCTGTGCGGCGCGCACAATATAAGACAATTGGCGCAAATATTGGTATAACCCCTCGGCGTAGCCATCTAAATAATCTTGGGTGACCATGTGCGCTTCTTCTTCGAGACCGCTTGCCTTTAATTCCATCACCCACGGACGAAAATCGCGCAAAGTAATAACCATGGTGTCATCCGCGCGCGTCATTACGCCCCAGCACAACACCTTCTTTTCGTTGTCATCTTTAGCGGTGATAAAACGGGTCAAAGAGGATGTATCCGCCACCCGTCCGGCATTACTGAAAACTTCCGTGCCTTTGAGCATATCATTCAATAAATCAATGCGATTCGGAATTGTGCTGAGCCATGATTGCAGACGCTTGGGCACCGTGGCCAAAATCTTGAGCGTGCGCGTGCTCAAACTTTGCCCAGCTAAGGCCACCTCTTTATAGCGGAGCATCAGCACATTAAACATGCGCAACATTTCCAGATAACTGGTGCGTTCCTCATTAAAACTTTGCCACGTCTGACGCTTTTCCTTGCGTTCCAAACTCTGTTCAAAACGCATGAGAATTTCCCATGCTTTCCAATGTTGCGGCGCAATGGTTGTCCATGGTGGTTGGGGTCGGAATGTCACGGGATAAATGCGTTCTTTGGGACTGAGGGCTGTCGCATCAATCGGAATCAAGAAGGCGGGCCATTTTTCGTTGATTTCCGCCAGGGCGTTTAACGCTTCATGGGCGGCTTTTTTCTGACGACGATTGCCTTCTTCCGCCGCGATTTCGAGCGCATCAACCAATTCCTTGGAAGGTTTATAGTGCTGGTTATACATGGAACGATAGAGCACCAGCAAATCATTGACTGTTAAGCGCAAATCAGCATGGCGTTGGGTGAGTAAACGCCGCACTTCATCAAAATCATGCATGATATTAAAGCTAATTTCGGCATAAACCTCATTCGATTTATCGGCGATTTTGCGTAAATTGCGCGATAAATCTTTGGGCGGCACCAAATTACAGGCTGGTGGATGCAAACTCGGTGTGGGCACCTTGGGCAGGGAAGGCATTGCGCGCAACGCGTCGATGGCTTGATTAGTGATAATTTCCGAAATAGCCATGCCCCAAATCGCATCAAAGTAAATATGAGATTGGTCGAAAACCATGCTGTTATCGGTGCGGAATAATGTTAAGGGATGGTCACCCAGTCCACGCCGACCTTGCCGAATAGCCGCGAGCGGTTGCGTCGGGTCTGCCGCTTCCCAATTGATAATAAGCGGGGCATTGCGGAGTTGCTTGAGTTCGGCTTCTAAATCTTTACCGATTTGTTGACGCACTTGATTTTGCGCTTGGCGCGGAATCTGAATCAGGATTTCATCCGCCGCCATCCGCAACCGTTGATTAGAGGTATTTAAGATAGATTGGGCAAAGGTGCGCACCGTCATCAGATCGAGTCGTTCCCCATTATGGACTACCGGCACAAAATGATATTGGCCATTATAAAAAATCGCGATTTGACTATCTTCGAGCGGAATTGATTGGCGTTGATCACTAAAATCACCGGGCTCCAGCCTTGAACAAATCGACATTTGCTCTCGATAACGTAAGCGCTCATCATGGAGTAGGGTTTCATCCTGATACCAGCCATGCAAGGTTTGATTGGCTTGTTTTTCACGGACACGGGTACTCAACGCTTCCATCACAAAAGCATGAAAGGCCCCTTGCCGATAAGCGATATAATCCATATTGACGTTGACAGGCACCGCATAAGGCCGTCGCTCGACCCATTTACTGCTGATGTGGGGTGCGCCTAAAAATTCCCCCAGTTTTTTGAGCAAAACCCGTTCGCGCCATTCTTCCCAAATTAAATAATCATAACGTTCGATGAGCCATGTTGTGGCCAGAATCCACGCCGCCAATTGATCGGCTTCGTCAATTTCTAACTTTTCTTGTTGGATAGCCCATTGCAAGCCCTGTGTTTCACAGGCATGCCGGGCGGTATCTTCGCGCAGGCCAAACTCAAGATAAAATTGCCATGTTCCATCGGGAAAAGCGGCATTCGGATCTTGGCCCGCTAGTTCAAGCAATTGCTGATAGCCCTGAATCAAAATGGAGGGGGTGGTATAAAACGCTAAATAGGTGGCTTTATCTAAAAAAGTGGACATGCCCTGTTTTAACAGACCCATCATTTGACGGGTTTGTTGATCGCTGACTTGTTTCCCGCGAATTGAGGATAACTGCGAAAAAACCATCGTGACCACATTGCCCGCCGGTAAAACACGAGCCACATCATCCGCCAGCTCCGTGACCTCTTCCAGATTCATCCGGGTGAGTTCTTCCGTGCTGTTTTGGAGTAAGCGGGCGAGGCTATTGGCGGTTAATTGTTGGGCTTCATACAAGTCGTTGGAATTGCGCAACAGGCTAGTCCTTATTTACGAAAAAACTATGGTTGGAATACTTGATTCTAGGCGGAACCGAAATTTCAGACAAGATGGGCTTTGAATATGGGGTGAACGTCGTTAAAAATGCACAACATCTGTAATTCTATCGCCAGCGTTCTATTATTTGTGAACGGCGGAACACATCGGTTCTGCCCTACCAGTGTGAGCATTAATCGGTTTGAACATTCATAATTTATTGATCATAACATAAACAGACTCCGATTACGGATAGTATTATCTTGGGTAACATATTTGTGGCGCGACTGGTAGGGAAAAATACATAGATTTTTTCCGCATTCTACCCATGTCAATAATGTTGAGCGGTGACAGCAAAAAACATCCCTGCCAACCATGACAGGGATTTTGTATATCACGAATATAAAAGATTCTCGGCGACTTAACCGCGCTCCGCCAAGACTTCTTCGACAACAGCTTCAAGTTGGAGTTCTTTACCGGCTTCGATGCGTTGATTCAAATCTTCTTCGCTCAAGCTATCTTTGAAATGATCCAAAACTTTGCTAATCGCACTGTGGACATATGGATTGGTAGCCGAGTCGTTCAGCGCCATTCCCGCCCATTGCAACGCTGTATCGGCTTCACCGCTGTGGGATTTCAATGCGGCCAAACCCATCATGGCACTTAATTTGACGGGACGGAGTCCCAAAATCCGCGCTTGGTGCAAGGCGTCGAGATAATAGTTATAAGCTAAATCTTTCTCACCCACGTCACGCGCCACATTCCCCAAATTCAAATCGACAAGGGCGAGTAAGTGATGATTGGCAATCGACTCAGCCAATTCAAGCGCTTCCTCATAACGGCTCGTCGCGCCTTTCAGATCACCTTGTACCCGTGCCAAATCGCCTAAACTATTCAAGGCATTGGATTGGCACCAACGGTCATTGAGTTCGGCACAAAGTTGCAAACTTTCTTCATAGGCGGCTTGAGCATCGGCATAGTTGCCAGCTTGCGTCGCGGCGGAACCCATCTTGCGTAAGGTGCGCGCTTGGAGCAATTTATCACCTGTTTGACGGAAATAATTCAGGCTCTCTTGGAAATAGGTTAATGAGGTCGCAAAATCATGTTCATGCTTATACAGCGAGGCACTCCGCATCAATGCAAAAGCCAATGTTTCAGGGTCACCGCATTCACGTGCCAGCGGCAAACCTTCTTCTAAGAACACATGCGCTTGCCGCATTTGCCCCGCCTTAATGGCATTCTCGCCAAGATAAGTCAAAATGCGGGCGATACGGCGTGTATCGTTAATTTGCCGCGCTAGTTCAAGGGCGCTTTGTAAACGTTGTTCAGCCATGCGGACATCGCCAATTTCCAGATAGGCAATCCCGGCTTTTTTCGTCATTTCAATGCGTTCAACCGGCGGGACATCATCGGGCAAAATCCGAACAATATGTTCAAAATCACGCACGGCAACTTTGTAGTCACCAACGTGCATGGCCAGTTCAGCGGCTTGTTGCAGATAAGGAATGGCTTGTTCGTGATTACCACTCAGTAAATAATGCTCGGCCACTAGACTGACATAATCTTCGGGATGATCTTCGCTATGTTTAATCAGCCATTCGGCGGTGCGTTCATGATAACGATTGCGTTGCCGCTTTAGCACACTTTCATAGGCCACTTCACGGATAATGGCGCTTTTGAAGACAAATTCTTGGGCACCTTCAAAAACAGATTCGGTTTTCATCACGACCAGTTGATGGGATTGTAAATCGGCCAAAACTTCGGGCGGAATACCGATTTCAATTTCATCTTCATGGGCCAATTCATTGAGGGCATCATCCCAGAAAACTTGCCCAATCACTGCCGCACGTTGCAGGAGCGCTTTTTCGTTCTTCGGCAATTTATCTAGACGGGCTTGTACAATACCCGTCAAAGTTGGTGGCACAGATAAGTTCTTGAGTTTGGACTTTTCGACCCACCAGTGCTCTTCACCTTTGATGATAATCTCTTCTTCAATCAGCATATGGATGAGTTCTTCAATATAGAAGGGATTTCCATCAGCGTTCTTGACGATCAACTTACGGAGTGAGCCCGGAATTTTCTTAACTTTTTGGAGAATTTCCTGAATGAGTTTTTCGCTATCGTCAATCGAAAGAGGCTTGACTTCCAATTGCGTATGATGCGGAATTTCGAGGCCCCATTTCGGATTTTCGAGCAAGAATTGGGGACGCGCCATTGCAATAATCATCAAGGATAGATGCGCAAATTCTTCAGAGAGATAGACAATCAGTTCATGTGAACCCGGATCGGCCCATTGAATATCATCGAAGAAAATGACGGTAGGTTGTTTGCCCGGTGCATGATCTTTTACATCTAAAGAAATGGCGCATAAACTTTGGAAATATTCACCGACGGCTTGGGCACCTAAATCGTGAATAACATGTTGCTCGCTATTATATTCCTCAAGATGCGGCGAATCGCTGAAATCAAATCCCAAAAATTCACCCATGATATGCGCTGATTTCTGGGTAAATTGTTCGTTTACCAATTTCTCGAACTTCTCATGGATAATATCTTTGGTGTCTTTATCATGAATTTCGAGATGATTGAGGAAGAGTTCGTGGAAGAGGCTATAGGGCGTACTTTTCATTTGCGGGGTAACATTGGCCGCTAAATAACGCACGGCACCGGGCAATGTTTCCACCCAGAAGTCAAACTCCGCCAACAAGCGCGATTTCCCGACACCCGCTTCCCCAATAACGGTGGCAATGTGGGTGTTTTGGTTTTGCAAACTATCCATATAGCTGGTTTGCAGGGCTTCCATTTCTTTGTCGCGGCCCACCATCGGAATTTCGATACCCTCGACCATTCGGTCAAGAACATGGAAACCGCGAGGCTTGGCATATTTGACGACATAAGTTTGGGTCAGACCTTCACGGCCTTTGAACTGCATTTTTTCGGCTTTATCGACATCAAATTTCCCGCGAATATGACGGTAGGTGTCTTGAGAAATAAGCAACCCGCTGTGGGGAGCCGCCGCTTCAATATGTTTGGCCACATTGATGGCGTCGCCCATGGCGGTATATTCCATCCCCGCGCCACCCACTTCACCTAAGGCCACATGTCCGGTGTTGATACCCACGCGAATTTGGAAACTCGAGACATCAAACTTGCTGGTGATGCGTTCACTTTCGGATTTGGCCGCTTCCAAAATATCTAATCCGGCGCGCACGGCCCGTTCGGCATCATCTTCATGCGAAATTGGTGCACCGAAGAAGGCCAACAGCGCATCGCCCATCAACCGCGCCACAAAACCGCCGTGTTTTTCGACACAATCACCAAACACGCGCAAAGAGTCATTCATAATGGTTAACACATCTTCAGGGTCAAGGCGCTCAAACGTTTTGGTGGAGGACACCACGTCCAAAAATAAAAAACTCACCAATTTCCGTTGCTGGATGGTGTGTTTTTCCATTTCTAGACGCGCTAATTCACGGTGAATCGCCTCACTGGCCGCATCGACCACTTCATCGGTCAGCACCGGACGATTCTCCTCAAGAATAGCCAACGACTTCTCAAGTATTTTATAGTTACTCATAAACAATGATTCCTAAGTTTCTGATTTGCGGAGTGATAGTTCAATCGATATGATTGATTAAAATGCACGAAAACTTCGTTGGATAACTGTTAAGATTTGGTTATGCTAGAGGATACCGTGTTTTCGTCAAAAATATCAAAAAATATCTGGGTTTTAGAACAATCTTAATGTTTTCTTAGACAAAGAATCACAGTTTTCATATTTAAGAGCAATGACAAATCACCTAGTGTATGAATGAAGGGTAAAACCCAAGAATCGTCATTAGTGCGTTATTGATATCAAACCAAGCAAAGGCCATTGGGTATGAATCCCATCTTCAATCGTTTATTTAATATTCAAGGTCACGAATGGCCTCGTTTGCGCCTGCTCTACCTGATTTTTTTCATTTTTATGACGGGGACAGTCTGGGGCGGGACAGTTATTGAAGCGACTTTCCTCACGCAGGTGGGGTTGGAATTCTTGCCTGTCGCCTTTGTGGTTGAAGCGATTATTACCGGGATCGCGGT
>JBNLCD010000197.1:0-9166 GCA_050303635.1 Anaerolineae bacterium | reverse complement strand
ACTATTATCATCAGTTCCATCTCAGCGGCAGATGTCACGATGCTTATTTTGCCGGAATGGAGTGATTTCCGTATCTTCTTAGCTGAAGCCTATGCTTTCTTCATTATGGTTGTCCTTGTTGCGCTTGGTCCCAAACGTGCGGTACCGCTTTTCTTAATTGGTGGCGGAGCATTTACCATCTTTACTATTGGGGCATTAACCTATGTGGGGATTCGCGCAGGGCTTGATCCAAGTTTGGGCGATGGTACACATGCGATTGTTGATCGCTTGCTGGCAGACGGCATTGTCGAACATGAAGCTCATCAAGAAGCCTTTGCAATTGGTGAAGTTTTGTTCTTCCAAGCCTTGTTCCGCTCGATGAGTAGTGCCATGTTGGGCTTCTCTGGTTACGAAGTCATTCCGGCATCTGGTAAACATGCCGCCAAACCGAAGTGGAAAGTTATTAACACCGCTTTGACCTTGGCCGCTATTTTCTTGATTGGGACCGGGATTATTCAATTATTGGCCGCTAGTATCTGGGAAATTCCCGCTACCGTCGGATATTCAACACTCTTAATCGAGTACGAATTGGTCTTTGGAAATTCCGCTATGCTTACCATTGCTGGTGTATTGCTGTCAATAATCCTGTTGTTGGCGCAAGGTGGCGGATATGTCGGTGGCGCGGCGGTGGCCTCCAATGCGGCTCGGCTGGGACGTTTGCCTAGTTTATTCCTTGACGATCGCAATGGCATTTTTGTCATTTGGGGAGTTTCATTTATCCTCATTCCGGTCATTCGAACGGTGACGACTGTTGAATCCTACTATGCGTTTGGGTTCGTGAGTGCCTTTGTAATTACAAGCACCACAGTTTATTTCGTGCGCGATGATATACTCAAGAGCCAAAATATAGAGCCAGACAGTGGGGAAGCCAAGAGTCTTAAATTTGCGGGTTTGCGCGGGATGATTGCTAGTTACATCATGCTCGTCATTCTTGTAACCCAAAAAACCGATGCATTGTTAGCTATTGTCATTGCGGGCGGGTTAATCACAGCCTTCCAAATCTTTATTGCACGGGGTGGCTTTAATAACAACAATATCGAATTTTCACCAGACGATATGCCATTGGCTGGATTGCCCGGATGTAATTCTGGTTTGCAACGCGCCCATGATCAAGCCCGTCAACGTGGGGTGGTTCAGGCTGTTAGCCATTTACTGGATGAAAATAAGTTCATCAAATTCAATGTCAGCCCGGAACATCTTTATCGCCTAGTTTCGCATGAATATCGTATTGATAGAGCATTGTGGGTAGGCTTAGACAGTAATGGGCATGACCACCACGAAGTGTTACCTGAACCAAGTATTGCGCTTGATCAAACCTTTAAACGGGCGGTCTGCAAGGGTGATGAAATTCTAGGGCGAATTGAACACTATTCACACTATGGTATCTTTACCTTTATCAACAAATACAGCCATAACTGGGAAGGCCCTAAGCGCGACCAAGAATCGGTAGAACGCGCAATGGTCAAAGCCTTATTTGTGAATACAGACTTCGATGAAGTCTGGCAAGAGTTTAATGATTATGGTTGGGATAAGATTCCAGAACCCGTCTGGCAATTCTGTCGCGAACGGTATCGTTGGGCGAAGAGCCAATGGCCGAACTTAAGTGATCAAATTACCACGATCTGGACTTTGCAAGACTTGGCCGAATGGGTTGAGTCAGATGAACAATTCAATCAAATTATTGATCTGTTGCGCAATAAGAGTGCCGAAGAATTGACCAGCACTATTCGCGTACATCCGATTCCAGATGAAGAAGGGGCTATTATGGCACGCGAAGAAGCTCTAAGTGAAGATGATGAGGCTGAAGAAGAATAGATCAACTTAACGCACAGAGATAATCTTGCTAAGCGTCCGGCTCATTGAAGTCGGGCGCTTTTTTTCTGAATATCAGACTAAATTTCTCATATTTATTTATGTTTCGGTACGGGTCTCCGTTATAATTAGATAGAGTACTCATCAACTCTTTGGAAAACTCTCATTAAAGGTTTAAGCAAGCATGCTAGTTTTAAGAAAACTATTCAATCAATCAGGCTCGCCCAAAACCACTATGACATTTCGTTTACGTTTAACACTTTGGTATTCTGCGCTGGTAATGTCGATTGTCATTATCTTCAGCGGTGTTGTTTATATTGTCCTCCAACGGGCGATGCTCAATCAAGTTGACCAAAGCTTGATCGAAGTTGTTGATGAGGTTGACAAAGATCTGACGGGCTTTGTCTTTGTCACGGAGGAAGGCAACAATATTGCTTTTACCCCACATATTAATCTTAATTCATTACGCACACCCGGTGTGTTTATTCAAGTATGGCGGGCGGAACAATTTGATTATCCATTAAGCCGCACGGCTAATCTGTCTCAGACGAATAAACCCATTGATGTTAGCAGTCTGAAAGGTGATGTGCCAGCGTGGAGCAATGTGGTTATTGAGGGCAAAAGTTATCGCGTTTATACCAGACCCATCAAAAACTATGATTTCACAGTTGCTTATATTCAGTCTGCGGCATCCCTCGAAACAGTTAATGACGCTAGTAATCAACTTATGAAAATTATGTTGATTGGGACAGGTTTAGCTCTGTTGCTATCTGTTTTACTGGGTGATTGGTTCGCGCGACGTGCTCTACGTCCTGTCGCCAATATTACGCGCACAGCTGAACAAATCATTGCGGCGGAAGACTTGGCCAGTCGTATTAATTACAATGGTCCCCAGGATGAATTAGGCTATCTCATTACCACTCTCAATGCCATGATTAGCCGTCTCGAAAAACTGTTCACGGCGCAACAGCGTTTTGTGGCAGATGTCTCCCATGAATTGCGGACTCCTTTAACTGCGATTCAGGCCAATTTAGATTTGGCAGAACGCTATGGCCTGCAAGAACATGAGCTTGCCGCTATTAAGAGTGAGACGAGCCGTATGTCGCGTTTGGTCGGTGATTTGCTGACTTTGGCCCAAGCTGATTTAGGTTATTTACCCTTTGTCGAAAGTGATGTCGAACTCGATACTCTCATTCTCGAAATCTACAACCAAGCCTTATTGCTGAGTAAAGGTAAAAACCGCATTGAGTTGGAAGAAATCGATCAGGTGATGGTCTCCGGTGATAGCGACCGCCTGAAACAACTTCTGTTGAATCTCGTTATGAATGCCATCAAATATACACCTGAAGAAGGGTCAATTACCCTGAGCCTGCGCCAAACCAATGAACATGCCGAAATTATCGTCAAAGATACAGGGATTGGTATTCCACCTGAAGATTTGCCCCATATTTTTGATCGGTTCTATCGGGTAGACAAAGCCCGTGCACGCAAAGCGGGTGGTTCCGGCTTAGGTTTAGCGATTGCGCAATGGATAGCCGATGCGCATCATGGGAAATTATCGGTTGAGAGCACCGTTGGTGAAGGAACCTGTTTCGCGCTGACGATTCCGCGTAAGGATTCACAAATTGAAGTTGTGCCTGTCGATGAGGATAAAGTATCATTACTGCCGAAATTCCGTTTAAAACGACCACAACAACAACCCGATAAGAAATCACTCGAAACAAATTAGAATTAGATGAATCCCTCAGTATTTTCTGAGGGATTTTCATTATATGGGTAGATACATTTTGTCAGCCTGTTAATGGAGGAGTTAGAAATGATAAAACGCTATACCAAGTTCTTCGTTGTTTTGGCGGTCATCATGGTGTTAAGTTTGATGACAGCTGTTATGGCGTATGCCCATAATGCGAAACAAGCTAATCCGCAGATCCAACAGGAAGATGAGCAACGCGCCTATTTAGGTGTCCAAGTACGCGATAGTGATGCTGGTGCCACGGTCGTCTATGTGTTCCCAGATTCCGCCGCTGAAGCCGCCGGTATTCAAATTGATGACGTCATTGTGGCCTTTAATGATACAGAAATTACGTCGGGTACCGATTTAGTGCGCGAAGTTGGCAATGCCACACCCGGCGATAGTGTGGTACTCACTGTCCAACGTGGTGACGAAACATTGGAAGTTACGGCTGAATTAACAGGTGAAGCACCATTCGACAATGGCGGAATCACTTTCCGGGGCGATCCGTCTGTGCTAGAGGGCATTCCTTGGTCGGGTAACGGTGGTCCCAGCCTCTGGAGTGGTTACGATACGCCCGTTCAACTTGGTGTATCCTATACCAGTTTAACGCCAGAAATTGCGGAAACTGCAATTGTCACCGTCAACGATGGAGCTCTTATTGATGCCGTTTTAGAAGACACGCCTGCCGCAGATGCTGGTTTAGAAGTCGGCGATGTTATTACGGCGGTGGATGGTGATGCAGTGGATATTGAACATACATTATCTGATCGCCTCTTTGCCTATGAAGCCGAAGATCAGGTGATGTTGACTGTCCAACGTGGTGATGAAACCCTTGAAATCAGTGTTGTGCTTGCGAGTGAACATCCTGCCAAAAGAAGATGGAATACTGATCAAATCACTATACCGTGGATGGGCGAAGGCGATGTCTTCCCGTGGCTAAATCATGATGGACCGATTCAAATTGAGATGGTACCGGGTGACGGCTTCCATCTGGGTGAGAATTTGTCATTTGAGTTTAGCAGTGAGCCGCCGGCGACGGATGCTATTCCTGAAGATGCAAGTGTCTATGAATGTTCGATGCCGAATGGAGCCACTGTCTATATCACGACCACTGGCGCGAACGACAATCTACCCTCCATGATGGAATGTGCGCCTTATACCCCTGAAACGCCGGAAGCAGATACAGTTGAAGGCTAGTCTTCTAGTCAGTCAGTAAGCAACGAAAATACAGGGCAGATTGTTCTATCTGCCCTGTTTTATTTCCTTACTCGCAATTTGTGTCCGTAATAATTTCCGTGCTGAATCATTCTGAATTAAGTAGTAGAGAGTGTGTGAGATAACTTTTTGCGAAAGGGAAGTTATGGAAATATTGGAGAAACGAGCGGAATGGTCCGCCGCTTTCGAAGCGGGGTGGCTCGCTCATTTTAAGGAAACAGGCGAACAAGATTGGAAAATCTACAATCGTCCCTATAATTCCCCGCTGGGACCTACCCCCGGCCTTGATTTAAGCCAAAGTCGGTTGGTGCTAATTAGTAGTGCTGGGACTTATTTAACGGACAGTCAAGAAGCCTTTGATGCCAGCAATCCTGTTGGCGATTACACTCTGCGCGTTTGGCCCATTGAGACACCGTTTACAGATTTGTCGATTGCCCATGATCATTATGATCACAGTACAATTCAAGATGATCCTCAAGTTTTATTGCCTATCCAGCATTTACAAGATATGGTCGCCGAAGGGAAAATCGGCGAACTCGTGCCGCATGTTATCAGTTATATGGGTTATGAACCTGATATCCGGCGGACGGTGGATGAACTGGCTCCGCAGATTGTATCTAAAGTCCATGAACTTGGCGCGGAGGCCGCTCTTTTGGTGCCTTCCTGACCGCAATGTTCGCAGTCCGTGGGACTGCTTGCGCGTGCTTTAGAAATCAGTGGTATTGCTACCACCTTGACGAGTTGGCATCCGGGACGAACGCGGCCAACAGCGCCACCGCGTGCCACCTTTACGAATCTGACCCGTGGCGCAACATTAGGTAAACCGCATGATGCCGCTCAACAACGGCGCGTCTTGGAAGCAACATTAGCCCTCTTAAGTCAAGATGGCCCCCTTGAGCCAGTCAAGCTTGCTGAAAATTTTGATGACTAGGCGCAACCCAAACATGTAATACAAATGGATAGACTGGTCAATTCAGTATGGAAAAAACTATATTGAATTGACCGCCTCGTTCACAACAAATTGTCCAGAATAGGTGGTGCTCTGTTGTAGAGTTTGGTAAGCTGATAAGAGATCAACTCCACCATCTACCCAACAAATTAGTAGAGCATTGCTCCCAATATCTGGACAACCAAATGGACCCGCAATGGCAATATAATCATTTAGTCATCCCTCTCGGTATTTCAGTCATATTGATTTTGGCGCTTATTGCCCAAGGATTCTGGCATCGGCGGAATCCATTAGCGAAGCCATATCTAGCTTTTATGCTGTGTGTATTGATCTGGATGACAATGAGTTTGTTGGAAATTATTACGCTAAATTTTCGACTAAGCCTATTCATTGCGGATATATCATTTTTGGGAATAACCTTTTTTTCAGTGACGTGGCTGGGTATTGTCCTGATCTATATTGGCAAAGAAAAGCTCTTTCGGCGTTTGGTGCCGTGGCTAATTATTATTCCAACTTTGACGAATATCATTATCTGGACCAACGCCTTGCATCATCTCTGGCGTGGTGAGGCCACGCGTGATCTCACCACCACATGGTTTCCAATTACCGATTATGATTATGGACTGTGGTTTTATGCTATTCATCTACCATATGGCTTAGGGATTTCATTTCTGTCTACATTTTTGCTTCTCCGCGCTTTGTTCTCGTTTGAAAAAGCCTATCGTGGACAGATCATTATCTTGTTGATAGCGTTTAATTTGCCACTATTTATGGAAATTTTGCTCCGCATCGGGTTCAGTCCTATCCCACACTTTAATATGTCTACATTGGTTTTTCCGGTTAGCGGTTTGCTGATGGGCTGGTCGCTTTTAGGTTTTCGCTTTTTAGATCTAATGCCGATTGCGCGTGATCTTGTCCTCGATAACATGCAGGATTTGATGATTGTGCTGGATAATCAGGGACGTGTGACGGATCTTAACCCGGCTAGTCGTCAACATCTATTTACTGATAATGACGTAGTGATTGGACAACGTTTAATCGATCTTTTACCTGAGCAAACTGAATTGATAACACGTCTGACAACCCAAGATCAATTCCGCGCTGAGCTGGAAATAGCCCATCATGAGGCGAATCATATCTATGATGTGCTCATCTCACCCATTAATCGATTTACGGGGCGTAAAGTGGGCGTGCTTTTACTTTTACGTGACATCACCCTCCGTAAACAGGTTGAAGCGGAGCGAGAACAACTCATTGAAGATCTTGATGCCTATGCCCATTCAGTGGCGCATGATCTGAAGAATCCGCTGAGCATCTCTCTTGGTTTTGCCAGTTTGCTACAGGATGAAATGGATGAAACAGTTCCCCAAAGCCACAAAGAACTGACTGATCATATTTTGCATATCAATTGGAAAATGGCTGAAATTGTGAATTCTCTGCTGATGTTGGCCAGTGTGCGGCAACTGAGCGAGATACAAACTTATCCTTTGCAAATGGGGGATATCGTCGAAGAAGCATTGTTACGCCTGGCATTAGTCATCGAAGAAACACAAGCTGAAATTACTATTCCACCCAAAGATAGATGGCCCCTAAGTTTGGGTTATGCACCATGGATTGAAGAAGTCTGGGCTAACTATATTAGCAACGCCCTCAAATATGGTGGCACACCGCCGCATATCGAAGTCGGCGCAACCTCACAAGACGATGGCATGGTGAAATTTTGGGTTAAAGACAATGGTCGGGGTCTGACACGCGAAGAACAAGGTCGCTTGTTTATTCAGTTTACCCGCCTTGATGAATCGCGGGCTGAAGGACATGGACTAGGCTTATCTATTGCCAAGCGTATTGTGGAAAAACTGGGTGGTGAAGTTGGTGTGACCAGTACACTGGATGAAGGCAGTGTGTTTAGTTTTACGTTGCCTGCATCAGCTCAAACGGAATATGTCATTACCAAATGAGTCGTCTAGAAACATGATGCGGGCGACCTACTTAATCATAGAGGTCACCCGCTTATCGCAAAACTATTGATCAAATTAACGGCGGCCCCGCAGAATATTCAACGTATCTACCAACATGCCATACGCCGTCGTACGCGGACTGCTATCGCCTTGCAACAGCGTCACTTCAGGCAAAACATCGGTTTCCAGCGAAACAATAGCCGCTGTCCGGTTGGCTGAAGACAATGAATCTGTCAGCGGTAAGGTTTGCGGACTGACCTTCAGCTTGATTTCATTACCGTCACGGATGGCTTCACAGACCAGCTTGATACGTTCATTATTTTGGACGGCTTGCTGGCACATTTCGGCGGTGATGTCACGAATACCAGTACGATCTACATCATGAATACTGAGGCCGGCATCCATATAGATATTGGCCAGTACCAGAATCTTGATGGAAGAATCCCAACCATCAACATCATTGGAAGGATTAGCTTCGGCCAAACCCGCTGTTTGCATTTCTTTGAGAGCTTGTTCAAAAGAAACGTCTTCACCCATCCGTGTGAGCATATAATTGGTTGTACTATTCAAGATAGCCCGAATACCAGTGATTTCGAGACCAAGCATGGCTTCACGCCCGATGGCATGGACAGGTGAACCATCCATCACCGTGCTCTCAAAGAAGAAGCCAAGGTCTTGTTGAGCGGCCAAATCACGCAATGTTTCATAAGCAAACGCCACAGGGCCCTTATTAGCCGTAACCAGATGTTTACCAGCTTGAAGAGCGGCTTTACAATAATCAATGGCGGGTTGTCCGGTTTGGGGATCAAGCCATGTTGCTTCTAACACAACATCGGCGGGCACCAACTCAATAAATTCTTGAGTGCTATCAATATTAGCTCCGGTATGAAGCGTACGTAGATCATTGCCATGCGCAACAAGCTCCAAGCATTTGGCTAAATCTAAGCCGTTGGGGTCAATCGCATAGCCCTTGCTATTGGTGATAATGCCGACAACTGTGAGTTTGGTGTTATATTTAGACTGAAGATAGGCGTCTTTGTCCAGCAAGAGTTGGGCAAAATTACGATGAACATTTCCAAAACCAAGTAAGGCGAGTTTATATTCTTGCACGTTACGAACAACCTTTTGACCAATACATTTGAACAATTTAATGATGAAAGTATACGAGCGAAGTGCACTGTGGGCAAGTGAGCTATTGCCCCTAAAAATGAAGGAGAATGGCTGATGTTAGATGAACTTCCCCGTTTTCTAACAAGTTATCACCATCTGCCGGGTGATTTTGAGGCATTGGCAGTTAACTTAGTCCAAAATTTAGAGTCCCGCTGGAATTTCGGCGTGAATTATTTGGAAACCTATGTTAATGACGATGATCAAGCGGTCTATCTCATAGGCGGGCTTAAGATTACGCGTTTGTTGAAGCTATCCTTTGATCCACCAATGTCTGATCCTGTAGGTTTT
>JBNLCD010000196.1:0-9193 GCA_050303635.1 Anaerolineae bacterium | reverse complement strand
GATTTGTCAGGCTATTCCGTCGGCGTGGCTTCGGAACAAGCGCGCATCGATTACGCCGCTGAACGTCTGCGCCTCATTTATGTTGGCATTACCCGTGCCAAATCGGATTTAGTCATCACATGGAATATGGGACGGTTCTGGGATAAAAGCGAAGACGCGCAAAAGCAACCTGCGCTCCCTCTGTATAATCTCAAAGCGTGGTTGGACCAACAGGAGTATTGATTGCTGATGCATGCCTAAGCACTCAGGTGGGTGGCTTGTTTTTTTAAAACGCATGTTAAGTACATCAAGGATATTTTCTCGTGCGCCTTTTTTTGTTGACAAGTTGCACAAAGCTGACAAAATCTAGGGGGTTTTATCATTCGCACCAAATGACAGTTTCGTACTATAATACGCTTATAGAAACACAAATCCTGTATAGGTATAGCTATAACTAGCCAACAAAATTTTACTGTGGGTAGTAGCGAATCTCAACTGAATAGCAATCATATTGCAGACGGAACAGAGTTGTGACGCGTTATGCGCAATCCTGTTTGACGAGAGAAAGCGGCATAAGATGATTAAGTGGTTTAAGCCACCATCGACGGAAAACGAGATTGAGCAAGTTGCCTATACCAGTCTGAACTATACCCTCTGGGTCATGAATTTTGCATGTATTCTGGTTGCCATTTCAGCCATTATTGAGGGCTCATTTTTACGCTTAGTCACTGTTCTGTTTGCTATTCTTGTTTTTAGTACATGTTTAATATTGCTTCGTCGTTTTCAGCTTTATAAAGCTGGTCTTATCTTTTTGGGCGGCACATGGCTGGTGATCACCCTAGGAATTTTTGTACTGAATGGCATCCATAATGCGGGTCTGTATATCTACGCGCTAGTCATTGTTTATGCCAATATAATCTATGTGCGCCGCCGTTATGTTTGGTTTTTTATGGCCCTGAGTATGGTCAGTGCGATCATTTTAGGCCTTTTTCAATATTTGGGTACATTTCCGCTCTATCAATCGGGACCTTATTTATTAGATCGTATTTTGATTGCCTTGGCGCTTTTTGTGGGGTCGGGCACTTTGTTGTCCAGCACATCCCATATCATGTGGCGTAATCTTGAGCAATTGGCTCAAAATGAACAGAGCTTACAAATCCGTAATGATGAACTTGAGCAATTGACTCGAAAATTACAGAATAGCCGGGCGCGCTATCGTTTGCTCTTTGACAATATGGCGACCTTAGCCCTTGTTTATGACAGTACCGGGCAGGTTGTCTTGCGGAATAGCCCGGCGGAACAACTCCTTGGTTCGACGGATATCAATTGGGATATGGCGACCATCCATGACATTCTGGAGCCCGCCGCCGCCACTGAAATGATAAACATCTATGAACGTGTCCTCGAAAGTGGTGAAGACCAAGTCTTTGAAGGACATATTCAGCTCAAAAACGGCAAACACTTAGAGCATATTACGCACATTATTCCCCTGCCGCAGTCGGTGAGTGAAGAAAACAAGCATTCCCAAGTCTTGGCCCTGACGCTCGATGTGACCGCTAAAAATCAGACCGAACGCCGAATGGCGGATTTGCAGGTAGCCCAAGAAAAATTAAACTTTTTTACGGAATTTTTTGGTATTGTTTCGCATGACATCAAAACACCCCTGACTGTGATGAAGACCAGTCTTTATTTGATGAAAAATGCGAAGGAAGAGGCGGCCCGGCAACGGCGGATGGACCAACTTGAACAGCAGGTTGATATTTTAGATCAATATGTTCAGGATATGCTCATTTTGTCCCGTTTAGATCGTCTGCCCACCATGAATAAACAGCGGGTTGATTTGTGTGCGTTGGTAGACCGGATTGTGGAGCGCTTGCATCCTCAAATCGAACAGAAAAACATGATCATTGAAGTTGAGAAACAAAATCCGAGTGTCTGGGCCCGCCTGGATCAAGAACAAATGCAACGCGCTTTACTAAATATTGTCGAAAATGCAGTCAATTACACCCCCGCTCACGGCAAAGTCCAAATATCCGTGGGGCAGGCTAATTCAGCGATTGAAATTAATATTCAAGACACGGGTATGGGCATCCCAAGTGAAGATCTCCCCTATATTTTTGAGCCATTTTATCGAAGCTCGATGGCCCAAACGAGTCTGGCCAGCGGCAGTGGCCTCGGCTTAGCCATTGTCAATAAAATTATTGAGCTTCATCAGGGACAAATTCATGTGTTTAGCGCAACTAAACAAGGTACCCTTTTCAAAATAAATTTACCTGCTACTGACTAAGCGCCGCCCAAATCTCTAGACCTCGATCACAGCCGATGACGATTCGTGCACCGTCTACACTCAATTGCACAAGATCGGGTTGGGTTCGGTCACACGTCCGATAAGGTCCAAAATCAACGCGTTCGCCCGTGGCCACCGCCCAGCCGCTGACCGTCCCGCGCGCATCATAGGGATCAACGCCAATCACCACGTCGGCATTGTCAGTCAAAATCATGTGCGAGATATATAGATCATCGAGTTCAGCAATTTGTTGAGAAGTTCCCAGTGCAAAATCCGCCAAATATAAACCGTCATGAGCCGGACTCAACCACATATAATGGCTACCCGATTTATTGAGTTTGCCAAACATGGCCACTTCGCCCACATTGACTTCGCCCGTAACTTGATTTTGCGTCATATCCCAGCGATAAAGATTGCCATCAAAATCGATAGTGAGGGCTAACGGCGGGTGAATACGCCCGACCCGCGCCGCTGTGGTGATGTCCGGCAAAATAAATAGGTTTTCGAGAACGGCCAAGCTTCCCGCCTGATCAACCTGCGCACTATACAGTTGACCATCGGTTGCCGCAATTTCCACATAAAAATCCGTGTCGCAGGTCAAGTCGGCATCCGTCCAGAAATTGACCGCGATATCGTCAACATTTTCGAGTTCAACGTCTAAATAGGCGGGCGTAGAATCGGCATCATTGAGACGATACGCCATGAGATGACCTTGATAACCCACATATAAACAATTTCCATCAGGGGTGAGGGTGCGGACGATGCTGTCCCCTTCAATCTCAACAATGTCGACAATTGCACCATCTTCCCAGATAATCGCCTGACTAAAAGGGGGCTCATCAGCACGATTCCCAAAACTAACAATCCGACTGGCATCAGCATTCATGACAAATTGACCCGAGGCGGTTTCGAGATCAGACGGTAATTCGGCAAAATCAAGTTGCTGGATGGCCTGTAATTCGGTGAAATTTTCGGCATGAATAGGTTCATGCGTCGGATCATCTTGGGCTTGGGTGAGCCAAACCGGTATGAAGCTGAAACCTAAGATCAGGAAACCTATTAAGGGACCCATTGGTGGGAAACTATTTTTTTTCATGAAAATATTCCTAAATTTTGCATCCATTAAGATTGATTTCTAGTTGCTTTATAAAGAACATTGTCTTGAATATTTAGTTCAAGTCAATATAGCACGCCGGAAATTAAGTAACATGGTTCTATAGCAGGTTTACTTAAAAAATGATACCAGATTGTAATATTGGCCTTTTTAGCCAATTTATTTCGATATTATATTGTGCAATATTTAACAAGTGAAACCAGTTTATCCAAATCGTTTGACATAAATTCTAATTGAGTCTAAAGTTCAATTGTACGTTGTTTTTTTCTTAAATATGTTGTGAGAGAGAAAGTACTATGCACAATAAAAAATTCGTTAAACTTTCCATTTTCTTAATTACCGCGTTGGTACTCTTGATGCCAATGGGTGCCGCCTTCGCACAAGATGGTGGTGGCGGTGGTAGTAGCGCCATCTATTGCGTGAGCGGTATTGTTGGTATTGCTTTGGCTTTCTGGACCTATCAAGATGCTAACAAGCGTGGTGCCAACGGTATTGTTTGGGGCCTCGTAGTATTCTTCCTTGGTCTGATTGGGTTGGCTATCTATTGGTTCGTCGGTCGTCCCAAGGAATAGATTTTTTCTAAAACTCAATATAATAACTAAGCCGCTTGTGTATAATACAAGCGGTTTTTTTGTATATCGTATTCTCCTTAGCCATTGATGAAACAATACGAAAGCAACTGAAAACGATGCCCCGACCGCGTGAATTTGACAAAGAAGAAGTTCTTGAAAAAGCGATGTTTCTCTTTTGGGAACAAGGCTATGAAGCAACATCAATTCGCGCTTTAAAAAAGGCAATGGGCATTAGTAGCAGTAGCATGTATGAGACGTTTGGCGATAAACGCAAAATTTTTCTGGCCGCGTTGGCGCGTTATTGTGAATTGGAGCGTGGCCAAGTCATGGAAATGGCCCAGTCATCACCTAATCCCCGCCAATTTATTGAGAATCTAGTTGTTTCGGTTGATAAAGTGTTGCCCGATATGGTGCAAAATTATGGGTCAATGACTTTTAACACGATGGCCGAATTTGGTATGCGTGACACCGATGTGACGAATTTATTGTTTAGCCATTATTTGCGCATCGCCGAATTGGTCGCTGATGTTTTGCAAGAAGGCCAAGCCGCGCAAATCATTCAAGCCCAAGACAATCCTTTACATTTAGCCCATGTTATTTTAAGTACGTTGCAAGGTCTGGCGACCATTAAAAGTATGCAACCTGACTACGCCTATGCGGATGTATTTCCACAAGTAATTTGTAAGCTCCTTGATTGTTAAGCTTCTGTTAAATAGCTAATTTGCTTCCCCAACCTATGATATAATCGCCTTATTCTGAAACGACCGTTCCAGAATAAAACAAATCCAACCTAACTAACAATATAACGTTGCTCGTGTGGCATCAAGCCCGCATCTAGTGCTGATGTGTAGCAAATCATTGGCAAGTGCTCAAAGCAGACAATGTGGTATATGTACTGAAAACCACAAATTTTACGTGATAGTTGAAAGGATCACGCCGTGAAGGTCAAAGATAAAGTCATTGTTGTTACCGGGGGTGGCAGTGGAATCGGACGCGCCCTTGTTCTAAAACTCGTTGAAGCTGGTGCCCAAGTTGCGGCAGTTGATCTCAATGAAAACTCACTTGAAGAAACAGTCATTTTAGCGGGTGCTTTTCAAGATAGAATCAGTACTCATGTTGTGAATGTCAGTGATAAAGAAGCCGTTGAAGCCCTGCCGCAACGTGTGATTGATGCGCATGGGGCGGTCGACGGCCTGATCAACAACGCGGGCATTATTCAGCCGTTCGTGCGGTTAAGCGAATTAGAATATGATGCCATTGAACGCGTGTTGAATGTTAATCTCTATGGGGTCATCTACATGACCAAAGCCTTCTTGCCATATTTGCTGGAACGTTCTGAAGCGCATGTCGTCAATGTTTCCAGCATGGGCGGATTTTTCCCCGTCCCCGGCCAAACCTTGTATGGCGCTTCCAAAGCAAGCGTTAAATTGCTGACTGAGGGATTATATTCCGAACTGATTGACACGAATGTTGAGGTGACCGTTGTTTTCCCCGGTGCCATTGAAACGAATATCACCAACAATTCCGGCGTAGGCATGCCGGCCGTCGCGAATGGAAACGGCAACGGCAACGGGAACGGAAATGGGCATGGGAACGGTGACTCAACGCCGAGCTTCCCGATGACATCGCCTGAAAAGGCCGCCGAAACCATTATCAATGGCATGGAGCGCGACAAATTCCAAGTTTATATTGGCAATGACGCGAAGTTGATGAATTTTCTCTATCGACTGACCCCACGTACGGCAACGCGCTTTATGTACAATCAGATGAAAGATTTGCTCAACCGCGAAACAAACTGAACCACTTAATCACCTATTAGATTATGAAAATCGCTTGTGTATAATGCAAGCGGTTTTTATTTGGCATATATTGGCAACTAACAGAGGGAATGTCATGAGTAATCGCTTAGACGAATTTCAGGCTTATCGGGAACGCATGAATAGTCGTATCACGGAGATTGATCATCTGGGCATCAAGCGCTTTTTCAATCTCGACACCGCCGCCTATCGCGATGCCGGTTTAGATAGTAAGACCAAGGAATTATTGGGGTTGGTGGCCTCCATGGTCCTGCGTTGTAATGACTGCATTGATTATCATATTTTGCAATGCATTGACGAAGGCTGGGAAGATGGCGAACTCTACGAAGCCTTTAATGTCGCGCTCGTGGTCGGGGGGAGCATTGTTATTCCGCATTTACGACATGCTGTCGAAACGCTTGATTTAGCGCGTGCCCAAGCGGAACAAACTGATTAGGTTATTCGCGGCGTAGAATCACGGCAGGTTATTGCACGTTGCCAAATTTGGTAAAAGTCACGACGTTGCGCCTATTTTTGACCCTCATCCCCCAAACCCTTCTCCCGCGCTTTTCAGGGGGAGAAGGCGAGTTCAAATCAGCGGGAAAACCCAGCTTGCTTTAGCATGCTTGTTTTAGTCTAGCGGTAGGGCTTCAGCCTACCGTGTTCCAAATCGACAAAAAAACTTTATCTTAACCGCTTAAATAAAACATCCGTCACCAAATTCTCAAATTTGGTTTCTAGGCCAGATTATGTTAAAATTTAGAACATATATTCTAGTGAAATCGTGGGAGATACATGATGCTGTCTTATGAGGATGTCCGCGCCTATTGTTTAAGTCGGCCCGCCGCCGTTGAAGAATTTCCCTTTGGCCCTGACGTGCGGGTGTTCAAGGTTATGGGCAAGATGTTTGCGCTGATGCCCGTCGATACGCTCAGCATCAGTCTGAAATGTGACCCCGTTTTGGCGCAGATGCAACGCGACACCTATCCTGCCGTGCAACCCGGCTATCACCTCAACAAACGGCATTGGAATAGCGTCACTGTGGATGGCACCATTGCTGACGATGAAATTGAAGAGATGATTCGCCATTCGTATGATCTGATCGTCAAGAAATTGAAAAAGGCAGATCGCGAAACCCTGGCAAAAATGGCCAAAGAATAGAAATGTGGTAGTCTCTAGCTAACTAACAAGAGTTTTGGTTTAATCTTGAGGTCAGAATCGGATGATGGCTGAGTGGCCCACAGGCAAGGGGCTAAAGCCACCTTGTTATGTCTGATTTTGAAATTTCCGGGTCAATTCAACCCTAGATTATCCCCCTAACAAGGGTCTTCAGGTCCTTGTGTATCCAAAACTCTAGTTAACTAATTTTTTTTGGCAGGAGACCCCAGTTGTGGAATTTGATCATCAAACCCAGTCTTATTTGCGCCTATTGGCCAAAGAGTATCCCAGCATTCAAGCCGCCGCCGCTCAGATTATTGAACTCAAGGCGCGGCTGAATTTACCAAAACCGACCGAACATTTTATCTCCGATATTCACGGTGAATATGAAGCCTTTCAGCATGTACTTAAAAATGGCTCAGGCACCATTCAGCGCAAGATATCGGAGATTTTTCCGGAATTGTCGCGGACGGAACATCAATATTTGGCCAGCTTAATCTATTACCCCCAAGAACGCTTGCCTCTTGTTTTAGCGGATGTCGCCGAACCGACCAAATGGTATCACCTCACCCTCACGCAACTTATTCAACTCAGCAAAGCCATTTCTCACAAACACAGTCGCGCTTCTGTTCTTAAATTTGTGCCGGACCCGTGGCAACCCATCATCGATACATTGCTGTATGGACGCACCGACACCGCCGCTCAAGGCGATTATTACGCCAGTATCCTCACCACTATTGTGACCACCAACAGCGCCCCGCAAGTCATTACCGTTTTAGCGGAATTGATTCAGTGGCTCGTCGCGACGCGTCTCCATATTATCGGCGATATTTATGATCGTGGACCCGGTGCAGAACGCGTCATGGATATGCTCATGCAGTTTCATGATGTCGATATTCAATGGGGTAATCATGATATTGTATGGATGGGGGCGGCGGCGGGTAGTTTGGCGTGCATTGCGAATGTGATTCGAATCAGTTTGCGCTATACCAATACTCAGACGCTGGAAAATGGCTATGGGGTTAGTTTGTTGCCGCTCGTGTCATTTGCCCGCGAAACCTATGGCGATGATCCGTGCGCGTCATTTATCCCACGCCAAGCGGACCGTGATGAATTTACTGACCATGAAATTCGCCTCATGGCGCAGATGCACAAAGCGATTACGATTATTCAGCTGAAGCTCGAAGCCGAAATTATCCAGCGCCGCCCTCAATATCAAATGCAAGACCGGTTGTTGCTCGACAAAATTGATTATGCTAACGGGACCGTTGCAGTAGATGGCCAAACCTATCCGCTCTTAGATACCCAATTACCCACAATTGACCCTGCCAACCCCTATACGCTGAGCGAAGGGGAACAGCAAATGCTGGAAAAATTGCGCCAGTCATTTGCGAATAGTCGGCGGTTGCAACGGCATGTGCGCTTTTTATATACACATGGCAGTATGTATAAAACAGTCAATGGCAATTTGCTCTATCATGGGTGCATTCCGCTCAATGAGGATGGGTCATTTCAGGCTTTTGTCGTCGATCATCAAGAATATGCCGCGCGCGAATTTATGGACCGCGTCGATCGCTTGGCCCGACAAGGTTATTATGCGACCGATCCCACCGCCAAACTTTATGGGCAAGATGCCATCTGGTATCTATGGAGTGGAGCTCAATCGCCACTATTTGGTAAAGACCGCATGGCCACGTTCGAGCGGTATTTTATCGCGGACAAAAGTACGCATGTTGAGAAACAAAATCCCTACTATCGTTTGCGCTACGAAAAAGCCACCATTGCCAAAATTTTAGCCGAATTTGGAGCCGATACGGAACGCGGTCATATTATTAATGGGCATGTTCCCGTCAAAGTCAAAAAGGGCGAGAGTCCCATTAAAGCTAAGGGCCGCTTAATTGTGATTGATGGCGGATTTGCGCGAGCTTATCAGGAAGTGACAGGCATTGCGGGTTATACGCTGATTTTCAATTCCTACGGTTTGCTTTTGGCTTCGCACACACCTTTTGAATCACGTCAGCGGGCGATTGAGGATTGTTTGGATGTGGTCTCGCATACCGAGATTTTAGAGCGCAATACGCGTCGCATCCGGATTCGGGATACTGACGAGGGCATTGATATTCAAGAGCAGATTGAGGATCTCGAATTATTGATTGCCGCCTATCAAGACGGAGCACTCACGCAAGCGTTATGATGGTTTACGTAACTGTGCGCATCTGCCCCATACCGCATGACATCTGGCCTAAATTCTGCGTGCCTGATTGAAATAACGTGACCACAGGTCTAT
>JBNLCD010000195.1:0-9237 GCA_050303635.1 Anaerolineae bacterium | reverse complement strand
GCCCCTGCGAAATCCATCTCAAGCGTATTATTATTAATTATGCATATCCCCATATCTATTCCATCACTTGATCTTCTTTTTCTGCCAATCTCCTGTTGAAGTGCAAGTTTTATCATTTCCCTGAGTCTATCTAATATTTGGTGTGATTTTAAAACCGTTAGGATAGTTGTGCAAATAATAGCTAGAAATCATAATGAATGAGTAAATATTATAATATTATCGATTAGATCAAGATAATAACAAAGGTCTCTTGGTTGAGTTGGCTGTTACCTAAAATCTCAATTTGTGTTACGCTCACGCCATAAACAATAAACTTAAGGTTATAGGTAATGCTTTTTGTCAAATTAAAGCCTTGGCTCTATCAAGGCAATTATAAAGATAGTACCGATGTCAGCGCCCTCCATCTACATGGCGTTGGGGCCATTTTGCAATTTGCGGTAAATGCCCAACACGCCAGCATTGAAACACTCTATCTACCCTTTCATGATGGCAGTCCCATCCCGCCGGAATATATTGGCCAGGGCCTTGATTTTGTATTGGCTCAGCATGAACAAAATAAAACAGTCTTGGTGGGGTGTATGGCCGGTATTAGTCGCTCGACCACCTTTTCGGCGGGCGTTCTTAAGGCCACGGAGGGCATGTCGCTTCGTGATGCGCTGTATTATATTCGCCAACGCCATCCGTTTGCCCAACCGCATCCCAAAGTCTGGCGCTCCATGTGTAAATATTATGGCGAACCGTTTAATCGCAGTGATTTAGGGTTATAAGGACCCAAGGTAAATTTATGTGGACAACCTATGAAGCCGAAATACTTGACGGCTTAAAAACTTTCGCTAGCAACGAGATGGCGAATCGCCTCGACCGCAGTCTCCATATCCTCACCACCAATCCCACGGCCATTCCATTTCGTTATAAAGGCAATTGGCATGATTTTATGCGATTGCGGACGGTGGTTGCGGTGTATGGTATTTTGCACTTTGATATCCCTCGTCCCAAAGCGTTACTCGGCCACGAACTCTTCACAACTTTGGTGAGCCAATTGCAAGAATTTATGGCCAATTATCCTGCGCAAACTTTCAAAACTCTGCGCATCAGTGCGGCGGGTAAAGACTCCGCTGTGATGCAACGCATCCAAAAAGACTTGGCTAAGGATCTCAATCTAAAGCCCAATGATGAAGAAGCGGATTTGTTTGTGCGCTTACGTCCCGCCCAATTGCATGAAGACGGCTGGGAAATGTTGGTCCGCCTCTCGCCGCGTCCCCTCGCCACCCGTTTATGGCGAACCTGTGATCGACCCGGTGCGCTCAATGGCACGATTGCCGCGAGTATGATTGAACTGACTCAACCGCATAAAAAAGATATTTTCATCAATCTGATGTGTGGGACAGGTACTCTGCTGATTGAACGTCTCGCGCGACTGCCCGCCCAAGGTGTGGTTGGACTCGATACTTCCGCCGAGATGTTGGCCTGTGCCGCCGAAAATATCAAAACAGCCGGCTTTGAAGGCTATATTGAAACCGCTCAGGTGGATGCCACGCAAACTGATTTTGGCGCGGCGGTCGCCGATGCGCTTGTGGCCGATTTGCCGTGGGGACAACAGGTTGGTTCACATACGGATAATCTCAAACTCTATCCCGCATTTTTAGCTGAAGCCGCGCGCCTTGCCAAACCACAGGCCCGGCTCGTTGTGCTAACCCATGAAGTGCGTCTCTTTGAAAAAGCGCTCAAAAACTATGAAGATGTTTGGATGATTAAACGAACCGTTAAAGTCTTTCAGGGGGGACTACACCCACGTATCTACCTATTGGTGCGCTTGCCATGATTTGTGCAGTGTGCTTAATAGACAAATAGAGGTTTCGTTTATTTTTGCCAACCTTTGACATGTAACTACTGTAAAATATGTTAAACTAGGTAAAATCGTTTGCGTATTGCCAAACAAAACTAACAAGGATCAATTGATTCATATGTTAAACAAGAAATTTCTAAAAACTAAATGTAAAGTGACTTTTGTTCTTCCGGAAGCCCTGATGGATGAAACGGTGGAAACCGTGCATTTGGTGGGCGATTTCAATGAATGGGATGAAAAGGCAACACCCCTAGAAAAAAAGCCGAAATCCTATCGAGTCACAATTGATCTTGATTTGGAGCAGGAATTTCAATTCCGCTATCTCATCAATAGTGATCAATGGCATAATGATTGGCATGCCGATCGTTATGTTCCCAATCCTTTTAGTGGAGATAATTCTGTCGTTTCAACCCACCCCAATAACGACGCATCCTAGAAATCTTGCTTCCTAGATGAAGCACCGATTCGCAGAATACCCCATCTCAATTGAGGTGGGGTATTTTATTTGGTGAGGCTAAATGCTCAAGCTCGTTTAGGGTAATTCATACCCATCCGATAAGGTTTCCATAAAGGCAACTAGCGCCGCTTCTTCTTCGGCAGTCAGCCCCAGATCACCTAATTCTTCCATATTAACGGTTCCGGCAATTTCGGCATCGGGCCATTCATCGCTAACATCCCGCATATTATAAAAATGAACCACATCTTCTAATGACTTGAAATAGCCATTATGTGTATAGGCTTTGACAAAATCTTCAGATGGACGTAAGCCCACATTTCGTAATATTGGCACGCGTTGAGCACCCAAGAGCGGTTCATAAACTTCAGCCGGATAACCAACCTTACGGAGAAAACCACCCAAGCCTTCATCTACCCAATCGGCACCTGCCGGATTATGTTCACTGGGCATGGCATAGAATGGGTTGGCGGGATTGGCTGGAACGCCTAAATTGTCGTAAGTAAAGTCAGTAAATAAAGGCGCTTCACCATTCGGGCCAAGTTCACTTGGATGACACTCGGCACAGAGTGCTTTACCATTGAAAAGTTCCAAACCTAGCATTTCTTCTGCGGAGAGTTCCACCATTCCTGCTAAATAATAATCATATTTTGAGGAAAATGGATTCACTTCAGGGGATGTTTCATAAGCGGCAATGGCGCGTGCAATTAATTCATAAGTATGCGCCACATGGTGACCACAATCAAGTGAGTCCGAACCAAATACTTCTTCGAAAAATTCGGCATAATCGCCTTCTTCAATACGATTACAAACACCGACCGCATGGGGTAAGGATTGTTCAAGCGCATTCAGGAAGGGACCCTGCGCTTGTTCCGCTAAAGGACTACCTAGTTCCCAGCCGGTGGCACGTCCATCCCAGAACAAGCCACCAATCCAGACGTCTTCAGCCTCATCATAATGTAAAGCTGGTGAATAACCTGCGTAAGCGGCGCTGGGTGGTTTACGATTACCAAATAGCCCCGGGTTGGCTCCTTCATAGACACTCCCGTTTGAATTAATTTCAATGAGAGGCCCCGTAAACCCAACTTCTGGTGCATGGCAATCCGCACAAGCCTGACCACTTGGTTCAGATAGCGTTGTATCAAAGAAGATAAGTTTACCTAATTGTTCTATAGGGGTAAGCGGTGGTGTAGTATTGGGTGGAGCGGCGGATGTCGGGAATGTAGTGCTGGCTAGTAGTAATAATCCGACGCCCATACAAATGACATAAACCCAAGGTTTATTAAACATATGTAGCTCCTGACTATAATATTTTGTTTGGAGGCTGTCGTGGCAGGAGTTTCTCCTCTTTCCATACCCTTTTAGCCCTTTCATGCTTGAGTATAGTTGTCAGGGATATTAATACATATGACATTTGGGTTAATTTTGCAAGATAATCCTCAGTATTTACAAATTTAACAGCCGTATTTAATTAATTTCGTTCTAAGGTCTGACATAGTAACCTTGAGCATCCGTTTACTAAACAAATCGAGGAACTCCAACCAGTGCTTGTTAGAGTTCCTCGAGATATTATTATTGTCTTGGGCAACTTAATAATCTGGTGTGATATAGGCGAAGATGCGTGTATAACTATCATACCGCCGCTCACTAATCGTGCCGGCTTCTACAGCGGACTTAATCGCGCAATCGGGTTCATGGGTATGTGTACACGATAAGCCGAATTTGCACTGGCCAACGAGCGGACGCATTTCCCGGAAGAGCATATCTAAGTCTTCCGGCTCAACATCCCACAGGCCAAAGAGTTTCATGCCCGGTGTATCAATTATCGCCCCGCCGAAATCGAGCTCAAACATCTCCAGATGAACGGTGATATGGCGACCCTTATCAATCTTGGTGTTAATCTGATTGACTTTGATGCCCAAATCCGGTTGCACGGCATTCAATAGACTCGATTTACCCACACCGGACATCCCAATCAGCACCGAGGTTTTGTCTTGCAACAAATCTTTCACCTCGCTAATGCCTTTACCTTGTTGGGAACTTGTCAGCAAAACGGTGTAGCCCATTTGCCGATAGGCTTCAACAATCTTCATGAGTGGCGCTTCACGTTTAGTGCCCCAGATTAAATCAAGTTTGGTAATCACCAGAGTCGCGGGCGTTTCACAGGCTTCGGCTCCCGCCAAATAACGATCAATCATGCCCCAATTTGGCTTGGGTTGCCACGCGGCGGTAACGACCAGAATCTGATCAACATTCGTGGCGATAATTTGTTCGCGAATTTTGGTGCCGGGTGCTTGACGCGTAATATAACCGGAACGCGGCAAGACCTCGATAATATGTCCCGTATCAGGTGTGCCGGCTTCAATAAACACAACTTTGTCGCCCACCGCCACAGGATCAACCACCGGAACTTCATTAACGGCCTGAACACGTTGCTTTTTCACCGAGGCGCGTGAAGCCGTTGGCAAAATCAATTCTTTGCGTAGTTTGGCTGAAACAGTGCAGGTGATCGTTTGACCATTCGAATGCACATAATAGTGCCCGGTTGTCTTAGAAAAGACGGTACCTTCATATGTATCTGTATCGTTCAAGGTGAATATCCTCAAAATTTACTGAGTTGATGATTGCATAACAAAAATTCCGCGAAGAAAAATTTTCTTCCCGCTAACGTACGCAATGCTATTCAGCTTGAGGATGTTATGGAGCTATTTCTCAGAAACTGGGATAGGTGGCGTACGATGAGTGCTGGTAAACAATATGACAAGTTCGCGCACTACACACCTCCTACTGGGGAAATTTAACAAGATATACCCATTATGACCTATAAAAATTCTTTTTGCAAGCCTATCATATCTTGTTGAAAATTAGATCATACTTTTAATTTCACAGATGAAGCATGGGCCAGTTTTGTTTGATGATTTGTCTCAGCGGTAAAAAGTGAACACGTTTATTTTTGTACTCTAACCTATTCCTCAAAATATTCCTGCAGATTTCATAGACAAATTTGTTGTTTGTGCTATCTTAGTTTTCGCACATGAACATTTAATTTTAATAAATTAGGAGCATTGCACACTTGAAAACACGACTTTCTTTAATCATCCTCTTCCTCTTAGTTCTGCCGCTTGTTCTGACAGCCTGTGGGAATGGGGATGCCGACACAGCCAAGAAATACATCGAAGCTATTGACGACAACGATAAAGAGGAAGCCGCCAAACATATTTGTGATGAAAATAAAGACAAGCTGTTAAACGATAGCTTTTTTGACGCTAAAGATCTGAAATGCGACAAAGACGGCGATGGCGTTAAATGTACGTTTACATCGGAGCAAAGCATCCCTTCGGGTGATGGTTCCGGAAGCGATATATACACCGCTGACGCCGAAATGACCTTTAAAATGAAAGACGGCAAAGTTTGCGAAATCAAGAGTTTAATCATTGACGGCATTGATTACTCAGGTTTCCTTGAGCTCGATCTCGGCCAGTAATAGAGTAAGCTGACGTAAACATTTACCCCCAAATTTGAATCAAAAAAGTGAACATGTTCACCTATTTTCGCAAGAAATGAACACGTTCACTTTTGTTTTTTTCACTAGATTTCAGAGATTAATCCGCTAACCACGGCTCCGCTTCATCATATACATCACCCGCTGAGGGCAAGGTCGTCAAGGGATTGCCTTGGAGCGCGGCGCGCATCGCATCGCGGTCATCCCACGGATGTTCTACTGTCCCAAAGCACATGCTTTGTTCGTGACCCTTGCCATACACAATGACCACATCTTCCGGCTTGGCCATTTGGCAGGCTTCATAAATCGCCTTGCCACGGTCAGGCACAAGGAAAAGATTCTCGCCCTCGGTGGCACCTTTACTTTCGGCACCGACTTTCATCTCCGCCAGAATACCCAACAAGGATTCGGTGCGGGGATCTTCGGCGGTGAGCACGCTAATATCGGCCAATTCCGCCGAAACTTCAGCCATCATGCGGCGCTTCTCTTTATCACGGAGACCCGCACTCCCAAAGATCGAAATCACGCGGCCATTTTCGGGTACGATTTTTTGCGCGGCAAGCAAAGCCCGTTCGAGGGCATCCGGTGTATGAGCAAAGTCGACGATGGCGATGAAATCTTGACCTTCATCAATGCGTTCCATGCGACCCGGAATTTGCGGCAAATCAGCAATGGCTTGGGGAATGGATTGCAAGACGCGTTGTTGGTGCTTCAATTGAGGCAAAGCTGAAATCGCCCCCGCAATCCCGGCCAAGATATTCGAGACATTGTATTCACCGGGTAAGGTTGAACGAATGGGAATATCTCCCGCATTCCCGCGTAACATGAATGACGTGAAATCTTCAGCATAATGAATGCGGTCAGCGTAAAAATCGGCATTGGGATTTTGGGTGCTATAGAGCAACAGATAATCGCCACCGATACTCGCTTCAGCGAATGCTTCGGCGGAGGGGTCGTCGGCGTTAACCACCGCAATATTGGGTTGATCGCTTTTACGGGCAGTTTCTTTCATAATGGTAAACAGGCGTGCTTTGGCATCCCGATAATTTTCAAAGGAGCCGTGCCAATCGAGGTGTTCATGCGTGACATTGGTCATTACCGCGACATCAACAAACGTGCCATTTACACGACCTTGTTCCAGACCCATTGAGGTGGTTTCGAGGACGACATGCGTCATACCCGCTTCAACCATCATGCGGAGATATTTTTGCAATTCGTGGGCATGGGGACTGGTTACGTGCAAACCTGTGGAAATTTCTTCATTGCCAATCACCGCACTCACCGTGCTAATCATCCCCACAGGCACGCCTGCTTTTTTGAGGATTTCATAGATAATGGTCGCCGTGGTGGTTTTGCCATTGGTGCCCGTGACGCCAATTACAACCAGATGCAAAGACGGATAGCCTTCATAGGCAGAAGCCAGATAACCAAACGCTTGATAGCCATCCGGCACTTGGGCATAGGCGATCCCATTGAGACGCGCTTCAACATCTTCAAACGGCAATTCACCGACCACCGCCACCGCGCCATTTTCCACCGCTTGTTCAATATAGTCATGGCCGTCTGTCAAACGACCTTTACGCGCCAGAAATACGCCGCCGGGTTCAATTTCGCGGGCGTTTTCGGTGACGGGTGCGCTGACTTCGGGGTTATTTTCCGGAACCACAAATTCAAAGGGTAATGCACTTAATAAATCCGATAGAGACTGTTTCATATCACCATTACTCGTTTTTTGTTGTTGGGCGTGATTGGTAGATTAAGCAGTATCTCGTTTGCTTATACATAGCAATAACCCTCTCTGTCGCTAATACAACATCTCTCCTAAACAATAGGCGAGAATGCTTTGAGCGAAATTCCGCCTCCCCTGTGTTTGGGGGAGGTGGCCGCAGGCCGGAGGGGGTCTAACATTTTGTTAAATTTTTCCGAATACGGCTTTAAAGATTATCGTCTAATCACGACCATTCTCAATTTATTTAGATTTGATTGTATGGATGGGACCTAGACTGTGCAATATTGAATAAATTCGGTAGTCTATACAAGAAGATATTTTTTGAAATTTACATCCCCTCATGGAGTACATTTAAATGGCTGGTAAATATTTTGACGAACTCGAAGTCGGCATGCAGATTCAGCATAAATTAGGTCGCACCATCACCGAAATGGATAATGTCCTTTTTTGCTCGCTGACACTCAATACCCAACCCCTCCACATTAATGAAGATTTTGCCAGTAAAACCCAATTTGGCCAACGGATTGTGAATGGTATTTTCACGATGGGTTTGGTCGTGGGGATTACCGTGCCGGAACTTACCGAAGGCACGATTATCGCCAATCTGGGTTATGATCGCGTCGTTCATCCCAAACCTGTTTTCCACGGCGATACCATTTATGTAGAGACTGAAGTCCTCGGGATGCGTCCATCAAAATCTAGTCCAGATCGTGGTATTGTTAATTTGAAGCATATTGCCCGCAATCAGCATGCAGATATTGTCTGCGAAATTGAACGGGCTGTGCTCTTCCTCAAACGCCCAGCCGAGGAGAATTAGACTATGAGTCCTAAACGTGATACGCGCCCGGTCCCTGAATGGCGCACCCTGCTGTTCATGCCCGGTGATGACATGAAAAAGATTACCAAAGGGGCGGGTTTAAATGTCGATGCCATTATCATGGATTTGGAAGATGGCGTAGCTCTCAATAAAAAAGATGAAGCCCGTAAAACAGTGTTGCAGGCCCTAACCAGCGTCGAGCTTGATTTCGGCCGGACGAGCCGCATCGTACGCCTGAATCCACCCCGCAAAGGGATGCAAGCCAAAGATATTGCGGAAACCATTGAAGGTCGTCCCGATGCTTATATGTTGCCCAAGGTAGAGAGTGCGCGCGAAATCCAAAATATTGCGCACACGCTGATTGAGCATGAATTGTATATGGGTTTGCCGCCGGAAAGCATCAAGCTCATTGCCATTATTGAAACGGCACGCGGCGTGGTGAATCTGCGCGAAATTTCCCAATCGGATTCAAGACTAGTGGCATTAGTCTTCGGCGCTGAAGATTTAGCGGGTGATATTGGAGCCGTGCGGACACCGGAGGGCTGGGAAGTTTTCTATGCCAAGAGTGCGGTGGTCACCCATGCGGCGGCCTTTGGTTTGCAAGCCATCGACACCCCCTATATTGATATCGAAAATATTGAAGGTTTGCAGGTCGCGACTCAACAAGCCATGCAAATGGGTTATACCGGCAAGCTCTTGATTCACCCGAAGCAAATTGGCCCCGTAGCTGAAGCCTTTTCACCCAGTGATGAAGAAGTAGCCCGCGCCCAAGAACTGATTGCGCTTCATGATCAACATCAAGCCGACGGCACAGGCGTTTTTAGGTTTGAAGGCAAAATGGTGGATATGCCCATGATTCGCGCGGCTGAACGCGTCCTCAATCGGGCAC
>JBNLCD010000194.1:0-9238 GCA_050303635.1 Anaerolineae bacterium | reverse complement strand
ATTCAAATCAAGCTCTGCCTATTGCGCAATCTACGGCGGATTTAGCCTGCAATCTAAATGCACTAACCACCCAACAGCGGGAACAACATGCCGTTAATCAACGACAACTTTTTGCTCAGGTATCAGCGTATCATGAACTACCGGATGGCTATCAATTTGATTTACCGAGTGAAGCACTTGTTCTGGCCGCTGAGTTTATTTCAATGGAACGGCTCTGCTGTCCATTTTTCCATTTTTCGCTTGATAATTTGCCAGACAATAGTGGAGTCCAGCTAGGTCTGCGGGGAAGTAAACAGGTTAAAGCTTTCTTCGCGGCTAATCTCGAGGCGTTGTTGAGTCTCACTTCACTCTAAAATACAACAAAAAAAATCCGCACCTACCCAAAACGGTGTAGGTGCGGAATAGGTCTCCTATCTTAGTTAGGCAGGTTGTTCAATTAGATCTTCGTCGATTTGTTCAGCCAGACCATTCTGTCGTAATGCCCGTGTGTAGAGGACAATTACAGGTGTCAACAATAGACTGCTCATGGTGATGGCAATGCGGGTGGAGCTACTCACCACACCAACCCAGCCAACAATCGGACCGCCGGCGATTTGGCCAAAGGCATCGACTTGCGAAGCGGCGGACATCATGGTGGCGCGCACTTCCGACGGTGAATGTTGATTAACCCATGTCACCCATAAGGGAACGTAGAGGGTGCGGAACACATTCACAGTCAGATAGGCCAGCAACATCGGTACGAACCATTGCACCTGGGCAAAGGCGATCAAGCCAAGAATAATCCCGACATTGATGGTTAGCAAACTGCGCATCAAGGTGCGCGGGGTGTCGGTAGGTACAAAGCGTTGGAAAAATTCCGTGCTGATAATGCCCAACACACGCAAGGTTGCGCTGATGATTCCGAACCAGACAATTACATCCACACCTAAATCGGGGAAGGTGTACCAGTCCAGCATGTGCTTCGTCCAGAGCCGATCAAACCCTTCACTGTACATGCCATAAAACAGCGTGACGCCGATAATGGTGACGAAAATGGTGCGTTGGCGCATCACTTGCCACGCGGCCCGCAGAGTGTCACGCATATGACCCCAGCTTGAGCGATCTTCGGCGCGAACAGGCTTAAAGCCATCTTCACCCATAAAGTTCATCAGGAAAAAGCTCATGAGAACATATAGCGCTCCACCCAGTACAATTGGGATACGCAAGGCAATCGTGGCGAGTAATGTACTCAACCCAATGCCAATTAGACCGCCAAATTGCCCAAATTGAGAACTGCGCAAAAAGATTTTACTCATCTGCGTGTCATCGTTGACTTCATCGGCAATCCACGCATCAAAAGCTCCGCTGATAAACGTCCAGCCGAATCCCCAGATGATATTGGCAATGACAATCGCTAAAAAGCTGGGAATCCCTTGGAGCATGAAACCCACACCGGTAATCAGCATACCGATAATGACCGACAAACGGCGACTATAGACATCGGCGACGATGCCTGTGGGAACTTCAAATAACAGCACACTCAATTCAAGCGAGGTGCCGACTAAGACAGGTTGCAAGGCGTTCAATTCAACTTCTTGCACCTGGTAAACCATGTTCACCGTGAAAGATAGCATGTTAAAAAATGCCATTGCGCCACTGGTAAACAGATAAATCCGGACCGGATTTAGTTTATTTGTAAACAAAATTGGATATTCCTCATTGGATATATGATTTTTACAGACATCAAAAACATTCTGCGCATAGCCTGAGACTATGCCAGCTAGTTATGGCTCGAAGGCCGTATGGTTCTGTTCCTGATGTGTTGCAGTTAACCCAATGAGTTTAGCGTTGGGGGGAGGACAACAAATCCTTAGGAGACAGCCATACGGACAGAGGCCAATGATCCTGCGGCATATAGAAATTTGCGGGCTACCACGGCAAATGTCCTTTCAACTTAAATTTTTCGAGTTAGGTGGTGTAAAACAACAACTAGACTTTATTCTGATTTAGGAAGGTTGTCAAGAGGGCAGAATTTGAAAACTTAGCTCAAAAATTAATACTTTGCGCATCGAAACCACATTCAAATTCGGCAAACAGCAAATTTCGTGTATTATTATATTTTAAGGTACCAACGTAAATTATGTTAAAATTTTTTAGCATGGCTACGCATTCCAAAAGATAGTGATGTTGGGACTATAAATTTTTAGCTACCTTGGAGTTGTGTTTATGAGTGAACCTGTAATATTAATTGTTGACGATGATGATGAGCTCCGCATGATATATCGTCAAACACTGGAGCGTGCAGGTTTTACAGTACGAGAAGCCAATGATGGGAGCACCGCTATTCAAGCGATTGCCCAATCAATCCCAGATGTTGTTATTTTAGATATGATGATGAAAGAAGTTCCGGGTACCGGGGTCCTCAAATATCTGGAACGGGATGATAAATTTAAGGATATTTACCTCATTGTCATTACCGCTTACCCCCATTTCCGGGATAGTGCCGTAAGTTATAATGTGGACCAATTTTTGACGAAGCCAGTCCGGCCTTCTGATGTGATCAATGCGGTTAAACTTGGTTTAGAGACGGAATAACCCACATTTTTTAACTGAAAACTGTTAAATATGGCCAATTTAGCGTTGGCCATATTTTTTTGTTTGTTAAAATCATAAGCGTTTGTTGATTTGATCAAATTAAGATCTGATGAATTAATATGAGTTTTGATTTAGTGTTGAACCCAAAACAGGATGACTTCTCGGCATACTCAAGGCAAGGGGCTAAAGCCGCCTTGTTATATTCTGGGGCTACAGGACTCACTCAACCCTAGGCTATTGTCTTAACAAGGGTCTTCAGGCTCTTGCTTTGCCATAATTAGGAAATGAAACATCCTATTTTTGACTCCCTCTGTCGCTAACGTGCCATCTCCTCCAAACATGGGGGAGCGTGAATTGCGTTGAAGTCCGTCTCCCCTATGTTCGGGGGAGGTGACCGCAGGTCGGAGGGGGTAGTTCAAATAATAAACCATACTTAACTTTTAAACTGCATCAAAATTAGATTTGACCAAAAATACGCGATCAGGGTTGAAGTCGACTATTCCAATAATTTTGGTCAAGTTCTTGCAAAAGATCCTGAAATCTTTGTTTTAAAACTAACTTGCTATAATTTATAAACGACCTTGCTTAATACGGCAAATATTTGTGGTCACGCAAATCTGTCATTTGCATATAAGTTTGGGTGCGTAACAGCGCTTCTTCAAAGCTAAACGAATATTGCACCAGATCCACAATAGGATTATTGGCGCACACCACACCCACATCAAAGAACCAATACAAACTCATCAGCAAAGATAAACACAAATCCCGTGGGATTTTGTCTTCAGGATACATGCTGGTGTGGCCAAATTCGCCGTGGGTGGCCGGAATGATGCGTGTGCTAATATGGCTGTGTTTATGGTCCGGTTGTTCAAAAATATAGCGACCCATTTCTTCATAAAATTGAAAAGCGGGCATTTGCGGTGTCAACGCACAACTGCCCAGAAAACCACCTTGCGCCGCGAGTTCTCCCATATTTTGCAAGGCATGATAATGGCAGAGTCTTTCTTCGATTTCCGTGCCAAAGCCAATACTCGCCAGAATTTTAACCGGGACATCAAGTTGATTAACCGCCCCCAACGAAATCGTATCTTCGAGGAGTGTGCCCGGTCCAAATTCATTACCACGCATGAGCGAATCAACTCCACCATCAACCAGAATAATGGCCTCGATATTGAGTTTAGCCACCAATTCTTCATAACAACGCCGTACCATCGGCATACCGGCGCGCTCAAAAAGCCAGATCGTGACGTCTTCGTCGCGTTTTTCTTTAAACCACTGACTGGCATAACCTTCGGGGAAATAGGGGAGGGCCAACTTCACAGCACCCGTCACCCCTACAAGATAATCGTCAATCAAAACTTCAGTCTGAAGGCTGGCATGTTTGGCCATGAGGTGATCGGTAAATGAATAATTCGCGATATGCACTGTTTTGCCCAATTCACGCAAGGTATGATAAATGGGCATACCTGCTAAAAAGTCGAAGCCACCGCCAGCTCCGGCCAAAAGAATATTTTCAGCGCCTTCCAATAAATGCAAAATCGGTAAATTCAAAGGGGGTGAACTTGCCATAAGTTAAACCTCAAACTCCGCTTAAGTTGGCAAAATCTGACTGATTATCCGCAGAAAATTGCCGCCTAAAATGGCTTTGATATCATCTGCGCTATAGCCGATATCCGCTAAAGCTTGGTTAAGCTTCCAAAAATCGGTGACGGTATCAATACCCATGGGCATCGACTCTGTTCCAAAACCGCCATCAATATCACTGCCAAGACCCACATAACGCGCACTGCCCGTCAATTGACACACATAGTCAATCATGGCCACCAAATCCTGAATCGTGATACTATCCGGCGGATCACTTGTGGTCCACCCTTTGCGGATAAACAAATTAAAGAAGTTGATGCCAACAACCCCATCACGCTCGGCCAACCGTTCGATGAGCACATCACTAATCAGGCGTTCCCTATCCACGAAATAGCGCGGGTTGCTGTGGCTGGCAATTAAAGTGCCTTCATAATGATCGAGAGCTTCAAGCGCGGCCACATCCGCCAGATGCGATAAATCGAGAATCATGTTAAAGCTGGCCATGACTTCCATCAATTCATAGCCCAACGTGGTGAAACGGTCAGGATGATAGGCGCTTCCGGCATAACGGGTGGTGTCCCAAGCGGGACCAACTGCCCGTAAGCCGCGTTCATACCATTCTTCGGTCTGCGGTGGCTCCTTGATGGGGTCGGCGCCTTCCATCGAAAGCAAGATACCTAAGAGCCGCTCGTCAATTTCCTTATTGTCCGCCCAACTCGCCAGCACTTCAGCCAAATCGGATTGATGGCGCAGTAAACGGATACGCGGTTCCTCATCGGCCAAACGATGATAATAATCCATCTGCCTCATGGCCAATTCATAGGCTTCTTCGGCGTTGCGATAGGAATGATTGGGCGGGGCAAAAGCGGAATTGGCCGGATCTACAAAAATTGTGCCAAAAACAACGGCCACGCGTCCTAAAATGGCATCGGGCAAGCCGTTGGCAATATAGCCCATATATTTTTCTTGAGCAGGACGATTGCCTTCTAACCGGCGCGTTTTGAGTGCCGCCTGACGATAATCGCGCTGATGCAACATATAGTTATAAGCAATATCTTGGTGAGCATCGACAATAATGGTGGGGAGGGTGGTTTCGGTCATTTTCAAATTTTCAGTAGGTAAAATTGAATACTTTGGGCTGAGTGTAACACTAATCCCCGCTAAATACGATTTTTTGCGATGTGCGACAATTCTGCGCGAGTCGCTCCTAGCGAGATTTGTGCTAAACTGAATAGGAATTCACAGGGAGAACTAACGCATGTCTGAAATATCCATTCGTATTTTAGTCGCTGATGATCATCCGGTTGTGCGGGATGGCCTGGTGGCTATGTTGAGCACCCAAGTTGATTTTGATGTGGTCGGGCAGGCTGGCGACGGTCAGCAAACCGTTACGCTAGCGCATGAGCTTGAGCCCGATGTGATTTTGCTCGATCTGGAAATGCCTGAAATGGATGGGGTGGAAGTCATTCGGACATTGCGCCAAACTTGTCCAGTGGTGCGCGTCTTGGTTTTCACGGCTTTCGATACCGATGAACGGATTTTAGGTGCAGTCCAAGCAGGGGCCCAAGGTTATCTGCTCAAAGGTGTATCACGGGATGAGCTTTTTCAGGCTGTGCGCGTCATCCACAGCGGCGGTTCCCTGTTGCAACCGATTGTAGCCTCCAAATTAATGCGACAGGTCAGTCAAGATGACCCCACGCCTGAACTTCCTGAAAAATTGACGCCCCGTGAATTAGAAGTCCTCGAATTGCTGGCTAAAGGCCTCCAAAACAAAGAAATTGCCGCCGATTTGATCATTAGCGAACGCACGGTGAAGTTCCACGTCAGCTCGATTCTGCAAAAGCTCGAAGCCGGAAATCGGACCGAAGCGGTCACCATTGCCATCCAACATGGGTTAGTTTCACCCTGATCAAAACGACGTCACGCGGTGATGTTTTTGCGGCCTTTGACAAGATAGGTTGTCATTTCGCCTTTACCTTTTACAAAGATGGGCTCACGTTCTTCAAATACGTAGTCATTTTGTAAGCGTTGATAAGTTGCGGCAGTGACCTGAATAACATCTGTTAAACCATTTGATTCCATCCGACTGGCAACATTAACCGCATCCCCCCACAAATCATAAATGAATTTTTGACGGCCAATGACGCCAGCCACCACCGAACCCGTGTTGATGCCAATCCGAAGTTCAATTGCTTCCCCATGCCACGCTTTATGCTTTTTGATCACTTGCAACATCTCTAAACCCATTTCCATAATCGCGTGGGCATGATCTGGTCGCTCATTTGGCAAACCACCGGCAACCATATACGCATCCCCAATGGTTTTGATTTTTTCTAGCCCATACTTAATCGCCAGTTCGTCAAAATCGGAAAATATTGTATTGAGGAAATTAACAACGTCTCCCGGATTTGCATCGCTTGATAATTTCGTGAAATTTACAATATCTGCAAAGAGAATAGACACGGAATCAAACCCATCCGCAATAACAACTCCCGGTTGATATTTGAGGCGGCGCGCAATGGAATATGGCAAAATATTGAGGAGTAAATCATCGGCACGTTTTTGGGCTAAATCGGAGCGTGTAACAAAATACCAGTTCATCCCAATCAAAACAGCCGAGGCCCAACTGATATTCAAGATGCCATTGATTTTAGTGAAGTTAGCATGAACATCCGGCGCAAACTGGGTCACTTCAGCATCGAATATTGTGGCTGTTATCATCAGAACCAGATAGGCGCTAAACCAGCGAATAACATTGGTTCTGTTTTTCAATAATATTAAGGCACTCACGGGTGAGAGCAGTGCCCAGATAGCTTGAAAACCGGATGCAACAAAACCGCCCAAACTTGCTTGGATCGCAAATGGAAAAACGAGAATCAAGATCAACCCAATTTGGAGACCAATTTCAAAGTGTTTGGAGAATAGGAGCGGAAAGAGCAGGATAGAGAAGATTGTATAACACACATTGACATAAGCCGGTAAGGTTAAACCGATCACAGCAAAAACGACAAAATACATCGCCGATATGCTCATGCTAGCCGTTGTCGCAAATACTGCCAACGAACGTCGGGTGCGGTCCTTATCACTATCTGTTGATAAAGCAATTTTGTCACTCATCCATTCAATTGCTTGATTAATGGAATTGTACATAGCCCCTCCATTATTCTGAACTGAACTAGTACCATGCCTGTCAATAATTGTGACTTGCATTTGTACAAGCGAAAAAGGAATTTTGTTTGGCTAGGCGATAATTTTTATTCTAACACTTTTTGGCTGACCGTTTGGTCACATTGCCTAAGTACCGTTACGAAAAGCTCATTGTTCTTATATACTCAAGCTTCTATATCAAATGAGTTCTTACTCAGGATAAAACTGTTTATGCTCCAACGGGATACTGTGCTCGGCACAGCTTATGTTTTTCTCGCCGCGCTCTGTGCGGGTTTCCTCCCTATTTTTACACGTTGGATTTACACCTATAGCGATATGAATCCGTGGGCGATTGTTTACTTGCGCTTTCTCATTGCCTCGATCAGTGCATGGCTTTTGTTGCTCCTGCTGGGTCAACAATATGAAGCGCGGCAACTCACGCGCCGCGAAGTGAAATCACTCATCACGGTGGGCGCTTTTTTTGCTTTTGCGGGGATGGCCGCCGCTGTCTCACTCGAAAATATTCCGGCCACCACCTATACCTTGCTCTTTTACACCTATCCGGCGATGGTCGCGCTCGTGGCTAAGTTGCTGGGTGATTTTTTGGGACTCCGTAAGTGGGTATCCATTGGCATCGCTTTTGTCGGGTGTGTCTTAACCATTAGCGCGCCGATTGAAATTAGTCACTTTTCGCATCTGGTATTTCCGCTCCTGAACGCTTTGGCGTATGGCATGTATATAACGCTGGCCGGTCGCTTACAAATCCCCACCAATTTAGCGGCTGGATCCATTAGCATCACCACCACATTTGTTGCCCTATTCCCGCTCTTATTGATCGCGGACATCACCCTTCCCAGCAATTGGCAAACATGGGCGGCCTTGGTGGGTTTAAGCACCATTTCAACGATTGGCTCGATTGTTTTTATCTTGCGCGGGGTGCAATATATTGGGTCGACTAATGCGTCCATTTCCAGCACGATTACGCCGCTCATCACCATTGTACTCGCGGGCTTATTGCTTAGCGAAGTCCTTATCTGGCAACAAGGCCTGGGTGGATTATTAATTATATCTAGCGTGGTTTTGTTGAATGTGCCCCGCCGTTATTTTAAACGCGGTGTGTTATCTCAATCATCAGGATAAAGTGTATCGTAACGGGATATTATTCCGACGGGGTGGCGGTCACCGTGACATCATATTGAACGGTAAAATGCCAGACATCACTGCGCGCATAAGCAATGGAACGTTGGCCCCAAACACTCCATGTATAGTCGCCTTCGGGGAATATTTCTGGTAAAGGCGTCACGGTCAGCGGGTCACACCAATCGATAAATCCCCGACAATATTGATAGCGGATGCCTGATTCGTGGACATAATCTGCGCCAGCGGCCATCGCCGGAAAATGAGTCGGATAAGCCCAGATGCCACCTGCAAAACTGCCATCAACATACCCACCATCCGGCGGCCAAACTAACGTCGGCGGAAACGGTAAATCGCTCGTCGCGATGGGTGTCGGGGTGGCACTTGCTGTCAAAATAGTAGATGGGGAAGTTTTATAGTGAGGGCTTGGTGGGTTGCCTTCGATTGGAGTCCAAAGGAGACAACCCAAAAGACTGAGCGTGAATGCAAAAACAAGGCTTATCATCATCATTTGGCGTCGCATAGCAAAAAATCCTCGTGGTCGGCTTGTCCTTAAAAGTATAAGCCTATTTTTCACACCACAAATTGCCACACATCGGCTTGCACAACGGATCCGATTCCGTAACCCAATACAGGCAAAGGATGATTCGGGCGAATTAGTCTTTCTTCAAACATGGTAACCAACGCCGCCAGCGACGTCCCCGCGCTGATATTGTTGAACCCGGCCCGATTCATAACCCACGGAATCTGAAGCGGTTTAAAATTTGAGAATCCCAGTTCCGCACCAATTTCAGCC
>JBNLCD010000193.1:0-9270 GCA_050303635.1 Anaerolineae bacterium | reverse complement strand
TTTGTTGTGGCACGCGCTGAAACTAAAGCAAGCTTATTAAGGCGCAACGCACTTTTTTAGTGCGTCGCGCCTGTGATTTAGAACTCATCCGAAGTCAGCGCCATCTTTACCTCGGCGATGGCTTTGGTGACTTCAATTTCACGCGGGCAAGCCGGTGTACAGTTGAAGATCGTGCGGCAACGCCAAACCCCATCGGGTTCTGCCAAAATATTCAAGCGTTCTTCGCGTGCACCATCACGGCTATCGAAGATGAAACGGTGGGCGTTCACGATAGCGGCGGGGCCAACATACTTACCACTTGCCCAGAATGTGGGACAACTGGTGGTACAGCAGGCGCAGAGAATACACTTGGTGGTGTCATCAAAGATCGCGCGGTCTTCAATGGATTGAATACGTTCGCGACCATCTTCCGGTGGGTCAGTAGCGGCCACAAAATAGGGCTTCACGGACTTGTAGTGTTCAAAGAATGGTTCGAAATCGACAATCAAGTCTTTAATCACAGGCAAGCCCAAGATCGGTTCCAATTGAATGGTCGCCCCATCTTGAATACCAATGGTTTTCATCAATATCTTACAGGCCAAACGATTAACGCCATTAATGCGCATCGCATCGGAACCACATACCCCATGGGCACAGGAACGACGTAAAGCCAGCGTACCATCTTGTTCCCATTTGACACGGTGCATCAATTCCAAGACGCTATTAGTAGGTTCAACACCATCGAGCTTATATTCACCCCAATAGGGTTTTTGATCTTTTTCCGGGTTGAACCGACGAATTCGTAGTGTTACTTGCATAATTACCAATACTCCTTTTTAGTAAACCCGTTCTTTCGGTTCGTACCCCAATGATAGATCGACAGGACGATCGTACTTAACTTCAGTCTTTTCGCCATCGAAATACAGCATGGTGTGATTCAGATATTGCGCATCATCACGTTTCGGATAATCTTCACGGCTGTGGGCTCCACGGCTTTCCTTGCGTTCAAGGGCGGCAATCGCGGTGACTTCAGCGGTATCGAGCAAGCAACCCAGTTCAAAGGCTTCTAACATATCAGTGTTGAAGCGCTTGCCGTGGTCATCAATGCCCAAATCATTTTTGAATTCTTGACGGAGTTCGCGGATAGTATCCACAGCTTTTTGCATGCCTTCTTCGGTACGGAACACGCCGACACCGTCCATCATCGCTTTACGCATCTTCTTGCGAATATGGTCTGGCTTAACCGAACCAGTGGCATTGCGAATACGATCCAATTCAGCGACAATTTCACCTGTCGGATTATCGGGCAAAGGTACCCATTCAGCGGTCTTGCAATATTCAAGCATTTGCATACCTGCGCGCCGACCAAATACGATGAGGTCCGTCAAACTGTTCGTCCCTAAACGGTTGGCACCATGCACACTTACGCAAGCCACTTCACCGGCGGCATAGAGGCCCGGAATAACTTCACCAGAACCATTACGCAGAACTTCAGCGTCGGTATTGGTGGGAATACCACCCATGGCATAGTGCGCCGTCGGTTGCACCGGAATCGGGTCCTTAGTGGGATCAACCCCTGCGTAAGTTTCGCAGAAATCAAGAATATCGGGCAACTTCGCGCGGACATAGTCATCGTCAATCTTGCGATCTTCACCAGCTTCGGCAAAGAAACGATTGACGGTGTCTGGACGAACATCGAGGTAAACATAATCTTTACCGTTAATGCCCAAACCGTCTTGTACTTCAAGATAAATGGCGCGACTGACCACATCACGGCTGGCCAAATCCTTAATGGTTGGCGCATATTTTTCCATGAAGCGTTCGCCCTTGGAATTCAGCAAAACACCACCTTCACCCCGGACACCTTCGGTAATTAACACACCGAGCGGGAACAAACCGGTGGGGTGGAATTGGAAGAATTCCATATCTTCGAGCGGCAGACCACGACGACGCCAGATAGCTGGCGCATCACCAGTCAGGGAGTGGGCGTTACTGGTTGTTTGCCAGACACGACCCCAACCGCCCGTTGCCATACAAATGGCTTTGGCTTGGAAAATGTGTAATTCACCGGAGTCCATTTCAATGGCTGTAATACCAGCAGGACGATCACCGTTCATGATCAAATCGACCATTTGGTATTCGTCAAAGAAGGTAACATTTTCTTTAATGCAGTTTTGGTAAACCGTTTGCAAAATCATGTGACCCGTGCGGTCAGCGGCATGACAAGCCCGACGCACTGGTTTGTGGGTGTCGTTATTGGTGTGACCCCCGAAGCGGCGTTGGGAAATCCGGCCTTCTTCGGTCCGGTCGAAGGGCAAGCCCATCAATTCTAATTCAATCACAGCGTCAATGGCTTCGGTCGCTAAAACTTTGGCCGCATTTTGGTCGCCTAAATAGTCGCCACCTTTAACGGTATCGAAAGCGTGCCATTGCCAGCTATCTTCTTCATGATTACCAAGTGAAGCACCAATACCCCCTTGGGCCGCGCCAGTGTGGCTACGGGTGGGATATAATTTGCTCACAACTGCCGTTTTAATACCACGGCTGGCATAGAGGGCGGCCATCAAACCAGCACCCCCCGCGCCTACAACTACAACATCAAATTGATGTATTTTTACGTCCATAAGTATCTATTATCCTTACCTATTGTCCAAAGGGGGTTTCAGTAGCATCAGAGTCTGTTGCTGAGGTATCAGGATCCCCGGCGTTTTCATCAGCATTTGCATCTTCCATGGATTCATCTTCTGTGGCGGTATCTTCCGCCATTTCAGTGTCAGAAGTTGTGTCATCCATAGCGCTATCATCCATGGTTTCTTGGATGGCAGGCGGATTATCCTGATCAATATGAGCAATACCCGCGGCTGTTTCATCAACACCAGCTAAGAGCGCGGCCATACCGAGCACAATGAGTGCTCCACCACCGTAGACAATCACCCAATTGAGGGCGCGATTGACAATACGATTCTTGGCATAGTCATTCACGATATAGCGCAACCCGTTAAACCCGTGGACAACAACTAAGGCTAAGAGTAGACCGTCATAGAGACGCCAAACCGCCACGCCGGCGACAAGATAATCCCAGCGCGCAAGGACAAATTCGTTGGCTGTACCTGACGAGTTCATAACATCAGTACCGACAACTTCATGGCCAGCGGCGGTCAAGTCGAAAACGCCTTGGATAATGTGCATCATGGCTAAGTGACCGAAAACCAACGGCACAATCAACAAACCAGAATTGCGCATGTAGGTCCAGAGCCATGATTCAACACCACTCGCCCGTTTGATGGGGGCGGCATCTTTATCTTCGCCACTGACAACAGCGTATAAGAAGGACAATACTAATGCGGCGACCACAATAACGATGAACCCAAACAAGAATTGGGATTGGGTTTCAAGAATTTCGCCAATACCAGCGACATCATCGGCGTCGCTGTAGAAATCGGAGACGTGGCCAAACATGAGGACGAAAACAGGTAACAATACAATGCCTGTAATAATGAAAACCCACAGGGCGGCGCGTTGTTGTAAGTGCCAGAGATGTGGATTTCGATCGAGATAAACAATTCTTAAACCATTAAAGGCGTGATAGACCACCGCCGCAACTAATGCAAATTCACCAATGGTGAAGAGTGGGCTTTGGTATTCACGGATAGCTTGAACGTAGAGATCGGGATAAAACGCCGCCCACGAGGTGTCGATGACATGCAACACCAGAAATAGAACGATGCCAATCCCGCTAAGACGATGGAACACCCAGCTCCATTGCCCAATCGCACCACGATAGCGGAGCGTTTCGGTGATTGTTGTTACAAGGCTTGCCATAGGGGTTAAAATCCTTACCTTTAAGCCAGTTTATTAAAAAATATACAAAATGGTGGTGTTATTGTAACGCGCTGACATAGGCATCGCAACGGTTAGGCTGAATGATATGAGGGTTGATTACCGAAGTCAGGACAGATGACATATGCAGGCATACCAAAGCGTTTTTTTTGAAATTCTATGCGATTAATTATCGCTCAACGCCACACGAAAACCGTTATAGGTACTCTGGCCGATGGGATGGCTCATGTGGCGATGTTGTACGCGGTATTGGTTCGCATCACCTAGGCCACCGTGACAGCCGCGTAGCGCCCGCAGGGTGTTATCCGACAAATATTCTGGCTCTGAATTATCATCATTTACATAATCCGTTAAACAAAATTCCCACGTATTGCCGGCCATATCGACCACGCCAAAAGGACTGTTGCCATCCGGTTCAAATTGATTAACGGGGGTCAGTTGAAATTGTTCAAGCGATTCCACGGGAGTGAGCCCCACTAGATTATTACACCGCGTCGCATCCCATGCATTGCCCCACGGATAGGTGAATTTCGCATCACCTTCGGCGGCACGTTGCCATTGTTGCTCGGTGGGCAAACTCACCGCCACGCCTAATTTTGCACTGAGCCATTGCGTAAACGCATACGCTTCAATCCATGACAACCCTGTGACGGGATGGTGTGCGTTTGCGGCGCTGGGTGGTTCCCATTCCTGAGGAGCGGTCAAACTAAAACCGGGTGGGTCCCAGCCCGTCGCTAAGTTGACGCCATAATTCCAGCCCGATTCGGTCCAGTAGTCTGGGTTTTGGTAGCCGCCATCTTCAATAAATACAGCATATTGCGCCACGGTAACCGGATATTTGCCTATCAAAAAATCACCGACCGTAAACACACCGCCGACGGAACCGGGGCCGATCGAACGGTCACTGGTATCTTCAATTTGAACAGTGCCACCGGAAATAGGTAGCCATGCAAAGGGAGCTGGCAAAATTTCGAGGGTTTGTCGGGTTAATTTTTCAGGGTGCATATGGTTTTTACCTACTAAACAATCAAATAAATACAAGCTGAGTTATATTATAGAATAAAAAGAAATGAGGTATGGGTAAATGGTCCTCACCCCCGACCCCGCAAGGATCGTTATTTAATTTTTGCGCGCCGATGGGGATAGAAGCGCGGTAGGCTGAAGCCAGACCGCTATATATAAAAACAGCATGCTAAAGCAAGCTTCGATTCTCAGTTTAGCCGTGTACGTTTGGCCGACTTACCCTGCGAATTATGAGACAGACCATTCATGGTAATTGTCATTACAACGGGTAAAAAACGGAGACACGCAGGTCCGCACCCTACTCGGTCTTAGTTTGTCCCGGTCCCTTAGGGCTCAACCTTGCCAAAATCTTTTTCGCAATTATTTATACAATCACCATTAATCTGTAGCGGTTGTGTCATCTCGTCTGGTTAACCTTCCATAAAAAACCCTTATGAGAGGCTCGGGGGTAAGAGTAAAAAAACTGGACGAACATTGTGTTCATCCAGTTTCTATTTTTAACAAGAAAATCTTGTGTTGAGTGTCTTACAGAGCTAAGTCCGTTTCAACATCGAAGAGGTGCATATTTGCCATATTGAAGAGCGCACCTGTTTGCAACCCAACGCGAACATCTGAACGCGGGTCCATCCGTGCTAAGTAAACATGTTCGCCATTCTTGAGGTAAACGATCTTTTCGTTACCCATGAGTTCGATTACGTCTACATCTGCATCAATTTGTTGAGGTTCAATATCACTGGGTGGGTAGTTGGGGTGGTGGATGTCTTCGGGGCGGATACCAAATGTTACACGCTGACCAATATGATCGCTGTAACGGTCGGTCCGGTCAGCCGGAACATTCACGGTTGCAAAACCTAAATCCAGTTGCAAACGGTCGCCTTGTTTGCTTAAGGTAGCATCAAAGAAGTTCATGGAAGGACTTCCGATAAAACCTGCCACAAATTTGTTGGACGGCTTGTTGTAGAGTTCGGTGGGTGAAGCAACTTGTTGCAATTGGCCAGCATTCAAAACCGCAATCCGGGTACCCATCGTCATGGCTTCAACCTGATCATGGGTCACGTAAATGAAGGTGGTTTCAAGGCGTTGGTGCAACTTACTAATGAAAGCACGAGCTTCCACACGCAACTTCGCATCGAGATTGGACAACGGTTCGTCCATCAAGAACACGGCGGGTTCACGTACAATGGCGCGGGCTACAGCCACACGTTGACGTTGACCGCCAGAGAGTTGACGGGGACGACGATCCAATAAATTACCAATCCCTAAACTTTCGGATACTTCATTAACGCGTTCATCAATAATTTGCTTAGGAGTCTTGCGCAAGCGCAAACCAAAAGCAATATTATCGTAAACGGTCATGTGCGGATACAGCGCATAGCTTTGGAACACCATCGCAATATCCCGATCTTTAGGTGGTAAATTATTAACCACCCGATCACCAATAATAATTTGACCTTCTGAAATTTCTTCTAAGCCGGCTAGCATACGTAAACTAGTTGATTTACCGCAACCTGAGGGGCCTACAAAAACAAGAAATTCTTTATCGGCAACGTCAATATTTAAATCAGAAACTGCGGTGACGTCGCCAAAGCGTTTATATACGTGATCAAACACTACGCGTGCCATAAAAATGACCTCCAAGACTTATTCGCAATAATATTATTGCAATCACTATTTTGCATAATCCAGCCTATTATGTCATCTAATCTAAGTTTCATCAAGTTATTCAGCAAGAATTGGGGGTCATTTGTAAATATTTACCAAATTGGCAAATTTTGCTTCAAATTTTAGGCGATGTATGCATTCAATTTCAGCATGGACGAATTTGGTTTTTCCCTGAACAATGTGCAAAGTAATTTGATAGAAACAATTCTCGCTAATTTTCCCAAAAGGATATCTTATGTCACAGGATGATCCCGGACGCGCCCTCAATAATCAAGAAATTGCCCGCGCCGCCAGTATGGTAATGCTCGCCTTTGTGTTGAGCGGCATACTTGGCCTTGTGCGCCAAGTTGTGATTGCCCCCACCTTTGGGGCTGAAGCTGAACTTGACGCGTTTTATGCGGCGCTCCGTGTGCCTGAAACACTATTTACGCTCGTGGCAGGGGGTGCTTTGGGCTCAGCCTTTATTCCGGTGTTCTCCAAATATCTGAACGAAGATAAATTTGACAAAGCATGGGAATTGGCGAGTAGTGTGTTGACATTGGTCACCATGGCCGCATTGCTAAGTTCCGTCGTGGGCTTTATTTTTGCAGAACCGCTGGTTAAATATTTGCTGGTGCCGGGGGCAAGTGCTTCCAATCAAGAATTAACTATCGAACTCATGCGGATTATGTTGGGCACGGTCGTTTTGTTCGGCGTGTCCGGTCTATTTATGGGGATGCTCAATGCACATCAACATTTTATTGCGCCGGCTTTAGCGCCGAGTATGTATAACGTGGGCATTATTCTGGGGGCTATTTTCCTGACAGGTTCGATGGGGGTGCATGGCTTGGCGTGGGGTGCCGTCGCTGGGGCGGGTCTGCATATGGCGGTTCAGATTCCGAGTTTGCGCCGTCTGCCCAATTTACGCTTGCACTTTTCGCCTAGTTTGCAAACTGAGGGCGTAGTTCAAGTTTTGCGCCTGATGGGGCCGCGTCTCTTGGGCTTGATGGTCGTCCAGATTAATTTCTGGGTGAATGTGGCCCTCGCGAGTGGGATGGGCGTGGGGAGTTTAACCGCGTTAACCACCGCGTTTACTCTGATGTTCACGGTACTTGGGATTTTGGGACAAAGTTTAGGGACAGCGGTTTTTCCAACCTTAACCGCTTTATTTGCGCAGAATGATTTAGAGAATTTCAAACGCACGTTTAGCGCGGCGTTACGCAATGTGCTCTTTTTAAGTGTACCCGCCGGACTGGGTATGGTTGTTTTAGCCCACCCGATCATTGAGCTCCTCTTTGAACGGGGTGAATGGACGGCTGATCATACATCGGCGGCGGCGTGGGCTTTGTTCTTTTACGGGATTGGCTTGATGGGGCATGCCGCGTTAGAGATTCTGGCCCGTACTTTCTATGCTTTGCATGATACATGGACGCCTGTGGCTATCGGCGGTGCGGCGATGATTTTGAACGTCATTTTAAGCCTCGTCTTTGTGGTGGTCTTTGAAGCCTTGGGTGCTGATAAATTTCCGCAAGGACCATTTGCCGGTCTGGCGCTGGCGAACTCACTGGCCACCGCAATTGAAAGTACCGTTTTGTGGATGATTTTACGGCGGCGGGTGGATGGCCTCAAAGCCGACAAGCTGATGGCAACACTTGGTCGGACTGTCTTGGCTGGTTTGGGCATGGTCGCGGTGGTCTACGGCTGGCAACAATTGGATTTACCGCTTCTCATTGAATTGGCTGGCGGGATTTTGCTCGGTGTCGTGAGCTTCGGAGGTTTGGCGCTCTTGTTCCGTATTCCGGAAGCGCAAGTGGTCTCCCGTCAAATTATGGCGCGCTTGGGGCGTTAGATTTCTACACGCTTTGTTGAAAAATTGACAACTCGTTTCAATGATAAAACAGTTGTGTTATAATTAACCTAACTAATGAACAGCCGAACTCCGACCGTATGGCGGGTTTCTCAACCGAGATAGGCTGTTCTAGTCTTTTTCTAGAACAATAACATAACCTTCTCGTTTTGCTTTTTCTAGTAAATAGTGATAATCTGTGCGCCCCTCTAAACTGTCACGTACAAAACCACAAATGGCATCTGCTAGCCGAATAAAGACTTCATTTTCATCACGGGCACCTCGAATTTTATGGGTATGTACGCCCTTACTTCGTAATGCACTCGCAACTATGTGAACTTCAGATTTGCGTAATCCATCAATGGTAACCGTTGCCTGATAATCATTTTCATCAACATAATGTAGAATAGCATTCGCAGTAGTTTGGATAACACAGTTAATATAATCGGCTGTATTGAGATGAACTTGATAGTACAATAAACCCGCCAGTAGCGGTTCTTTAAATACGGCGCGCAGGTAAGCCGTCCTGTAGGCATCTTTTGATTTACGCCATTTCATAGCATGTTTACGGCTAGTTTTTTCGATGCCACTTAATATTTCGGTTATGCGTTCCTTCTGCGCATCGGTAACAACCACCGAAACAAGAAAAAAAGAGCCTTCGGTGTCTTGGCCTGACTCGTCAACATAGGCATAAATTTTTTGCATGTATTACTCCTCAAACTTCTACATTATATAGAATGAGGTGGTAATGTGGGTTGGCGATGCTGGCGGCACATAAAATTGACAGCCAAATGATTTACCGAGGTGACTATCCATTTTTTATTCCGTATTCCTGAAGCCCAAGTTGTCCCCCTGACACGTTTAGGACGGTAGATTTTTATATATTTAAACGGCGGACCACATCGGGTCCGCCCTACCAGTGGCCGAATTAATTTCGCTTT
>JBNLCD010000192.1:0-9273 GCA_050303635.1 Anaerolineae bacterium | reverse complement strand
CGGGCGTGGCCCCCAGCGATCTATAGGCCGCGATAAAATCATATTCCTTGACAGACAGCACACCGGAGCGCGCAATCCGCGCATAAGCGGGCACAAAGACCACGGAGATGGCGATCAAAGCATTGACCAAACCGGGGTCAAGGAAGCTGAGAAAGGGAATATTCTTAATAAAGAAATTCGCCACATCTGCCCCCAAAATCGTGACCACCGCAATGGCCAGAATCAAGGAGGGGAAAGCCAACATCACATCCATAAAGCGCATGATAATATTATCTGTCCACCCGCCCACATAACCTGAAATTAGGCCCGCAACTGTACCGATGACAATTGCCAAGGAAACAGACAAGAGGCCAACCGCAAGTGAAACGCGGGTGCCATAGACAAGGCGACTAAACGCATCACGCACATTACCATCCACACCCATAAGATATTGGAAATTCACCGTCTTCATAATTTGGGCGCTATTTTCACGATGGAGGACAATATTTCCGCCATTCGGTAAACGCCATGAAGCATATTTAATGGGTGAAGAATCTTCGGCGGAAAAGACTAGTTCGCCATCAATTGCATTCCAGATATACAGTGTATTTGCGGTATAGGCGAGATATTGGGTAGCTTTCGGGCTAATGGCAAGACCGATAAATGGCTCATCACCCGCCACCAATTCTTGAATAACTTCACCAGTCGCAATATCCCAGACAACTAATACGTTTTTCACTGACTGCCGTGACGCGTACCGTTTCCTTACCACCTGCTGTTTGGGCACTCCAACTACCTTGATTGAGCGGCGCACCATAGGTATATGCTTGGATTTCTTCAAATGGTGCGGAAGCTTGCCAAGTGCGGAGGGTGTTCCCGCTTGTTGTTAAGATGCGGGTGCCACGTTTGTTATAACGGGCGCTCGTGACGGGCGCATCATGTTCATAAGTTGCAAAAGCACGTACGGCCCCAATCGTTGTCCAAAATTGAACGGTGTTGCCGGAGGCGACCATTAATTCGGGGCGGTCGGTATGCCATTGGATAGCGGTCCATGGTTCATCTAACACGGCTTCACCTTCGACAACCCATGATTTTTGTCCACCACAGGCGGGGGCGAAGCTGGAGGTGCTACAGTCGAACCAAAATTCAATTACATCTTCGGTGGCAGTGACAAAACGTGTACCATCGCTGGTCCATTGCACAAATGTAGCGCCGCGTTCATTATCGAGCGTTTCAACAATTTTGCGCTCTTTCCAGATGTATAACTTATCGCCACTGGCCGTTAGAATAGCTTGGTCACTGCGCCATGCGGCGGCGGTAACCGGTGCATCATGTTCAAGGGTGAAAAGGAGCGTTTCATTCTCAACTTTCCAGACTTCAACTTTGTTTCCGCGCGTCACCATTAGGCGTTCTTCAATGAGTTGGACCGTATCAATTGGCTCATCGCTTGAAATCTCGATCAAGCTATCGCCAGCTTTGGGGCAACCTAATACATGAATACACGGGTCTGCCCGTTTATCGGTGCCTTCTTGGGGAATATCCAACATTGATACATTGGGTTCATAGGGTGCGATTACGGGCGCTAAAAATGCCACCAAAACTAGAAAACCTAACATCACCATCCCGATTACAGCCGAGGGTGTGCGTAGTAAGTTTTCAACAGTCTCGCGCCAAGCACCTTTGGGCGGTTCATTTATTTCAACAACATCTTCTTGGTCTAACATGTGCTCAGGGGCATCATTTGACATCGAATTTTCCACAAGACACTCACTCTAATCTAATGCGGGGGTCTAAAAAGACGTAAAGAATATCAACCACTAAATTCACGAAAACAAATATAACGGCAATCACAATCGTAAAAGCTTGGACAACCGTATAGTCTCGCCCGGTAATAGCACTGTAGAGCGCGTCGCCCACACCTGATAAGCCAAAGATGGTTTCGGTCAACACTGCCCCACTGAGGAGCGAGCCAAACGAGAGACCGATAATGGTGACCACAGGAAGCATAGCGTTCCGGAAAGCATGTTTAAAGACAACACCGCCTTCACGAACACCTTTAGCGCGAGCTGTACGCACATAATTTTGCCCCAAAACTTCAAGTAAGCTGGAACGTGTCATCCGCGCAATAATGGACAGAGGAATCGTTCCAAGCGCCATCATGGGCAGAATCATATGGGTGAAATTGTCCCAAAAGCCGGCAAGGTTTCCGGCCAAAATAGGATTGAGCGTATCCATATTTGCCACAAATGCCCAGAAGGATGTTTCACTTGCTTCAACATGTAAGCCCCATGCTTCATAAAAGGGCTGGGTTTCGGCCCCAGATCCACCCGGCGGAAGCCAGAACGGTGTACCTTTGAGCACAACCCCAAATAAATAAGCAAGTAATAGGCCTAGCCAAAAAACGGGCATCGAGACACCGATATTGGCGCCGATCATTGTGCCCACATCAATGGCTGAATGATGATAATAGGCGGATAGAATACCGAGTGGGATGCCAATTGAAACCGCAAATAACATGGCATACACGGTTAGTTCAAGGGTTTGGGGAAAACGTTCAACCATCAAGCGATTGACCGAATAGCCATATTCAAAAGAATCCCCAAAATTACCTTGCAGAACATCGCCCAAATAACGACCAAATTGAACTGGGATAGGACGATCTAAACCATGCCGGTGATTAAATTCTTCACAAACTTCTTCGGTGGCATGTTCTTGGAGCTGTTGACGGCAGGGGTCACTTGGCAAGAGGCGGGTTAGGGCAAAGGTGAAAAACAAGATACCAACTAGCACAGGAATTGCTAAGATGAGCCGTCGCAAAATATAACTGATCATAATTGGGTTTAAGTCCAGAAATATAAAATAACAAGGTACACAACTTCAACTAATGAACATGTGGCACCCATTGCTGAGTGCCACGTGTCCTACTACATTGTGCGGTAATGACTTACCACGATATTTTTGTGATTATTCTTCCATGCCGGCGTAGATACCGAACAAAGCATCGAAGTAGGTGAATGTACCATTACGGCCAACGTGCAATGGGTTGGTAGCGTCCAATTGGACAACCCATGACATTACAACGTCGTTAGCATCTAAGCTGGTGCCGTCGTGGAACAAAACGCCTTCGCGCAAGTGGAAGGTATATTCGGTTGCGTTTTCGTTGCCTTCGTAGCTTTCGGCGAGGCTCGGAACAACAGCGGTACCGCCAACTTCGTAAGCCAAGAGTGATTCATTGATTTGTTCACAAGCACGCAATGATTCACCATCGGTTTCGTCAGCGCAGTAGAGGCCGATTGGTTCAGCATTTTGCATCCAAACCAAAGTGTCTTGGCCTTCAACGCTCATAGCGGCGAAGTATTCGTTGCCCAATGGGCTAGCATGTCCGCCTTCAACATCAGCGGCAAATGCAGTTGCGGAAGCACCGTGAGCCACGGGGATCATCGGAACTTCGTCTTTGATAGCGGTATTTGCTTCAATGTAGAGATCCAAGCGAGCGGCAGGATCTGACAATTGAGCGGCTTCAGCCAACGGAGCGGTAACGGTTTCGAACTTGTCACCGAATTGATCTGAAGCAGTTGCGCCAAAGTGGAAGTCCAAGAAGTTGGTGGCATCTGGATAGTCAGCACCCCAACCAAGGAGGTACATGCTGAGTTCACCAGCGTCGCTTGCGTCAATGAATGCACCGGATTCCATAACGGTAATGGTTACGGTCAAGCCGAGGTTTTCTTCGAGTTGAGCGGCGATGTCAGTTGCTACCAAACCGGGTTCGGGGAGGTAGGAACGGAATACGTCACGGTAAGCCAAATCGAGTTCGAAGCCATCCGGATAGCCAGCTTCAGCTAAGAGAGCGCGAGCGCCTTCTGGATCAAATTCATACCAGCTAACTTCTGGAGTATAACCGAAGATTGTGGGTGGCATGAATTGGCTAGCTACGATTGACCCTGGCGGATAGAAGTTGTCGACCAAACGTTGACGGTCAACAGCCATTGCCAAAGCTTGACGAACCATCTTGTTATCCAACGGTTCCATCCAGTTGTTCAAACCAATGTAGAAAACATTGGTACCGGGACGGTCGTAGAGAACCAGATTTTCATCGTCACGAATAGCTTGGTAATCATCCGGGGATGGGTTATCGATACCATCAACGGTACCTGCTTGCAATTCGTTGTAGCGAGCGGCGCCTTCAGCGTTCCAACGGAACACAACACTGCTCATAGCCGGAGCGTCGCCCCAGTAATCATCGAAACGAGCTAAAGTAATGCTTTCGCCACGTTCCCAGTTTTCGAGCATATAGGGGCCGGTCCCAATTGGGTTACCAACGAGTTCGTCACCACCGCCACCGGTTGCTTCAAGATGTTCGGATGGGTGAATGGCAAAAGCAGAGAAAGCGGCCTTTGAGGGGAACGCCGGGTCTGGGTTACAAAAAGTGAATTTTACAGTAAGTTCATCAACAGCCTCGATAGACTGAATGTTCCCACCATAGCCACATTCGGCTGACCAAGACATCAATTCGCCATCTTGCGCTTGGGTGGTGCTGGGTGCAACACCAAGTGTCGTGACGACCATGATGGCCACCAAAACAATGGCAGGTACTACATAAAACAATTTGTTCTTCATGTTTATCTTCCTAAACTCCACAAGTGGGTAAGTTAGATTAAGTAAACTTGATATACGGTTAGAGATTATAATCAGAACTTCCATAGGTCGCAAATTCTGATTCGAAACCACCACTTAAGGTTTTATTAATGCTAGAATGGTTTCTTAGAGATTTTTAGCCACCTCGAACCCAGCAAAATATTTAGTTTTTTTGGCAAGACTCATGTCTTGATTAAAAACGTTTTGACGGATGTTTGGCTGGCATTAAATTATTACAATTTATTCGCTAACCGTACTCTGCCTATAAAACTTTTTTAGGGGAGGAAAGGTTCATAAAATTTTGCCAGAATCGCAAAATTGTGAAAAATTTCTTATATAAATTTTAGAAACTTGGTCAAAAAATTACTAATCTCGGGGATTGGCTTCGGCGAGAAATTGCATACGGATATGACCCGTTGCATCATAAGCAATGCCGGACATAGCGTTCCAAAAATCAGTCGAAGTGGCGATATTTGAGGCGTTATCTGCGTAGTAAGTGGCTAACCATTCGTAAAACTCATCATCACCGATAACTCCGCGAATCTCATTGAGCATATAGACTCCGCGAAAATAAACCGTGTTGATATAGGGTCGCCATGTTGTGTAGTCATATACAGGTGAATCAACAGGATCGTCACCCAAATCAAAGCGGTCGATGCGAAATTCCCACCAAGCGTCCACCTCATCGGGGTAATAGTGTTCGTAGTAAATAAGTTCACTATACGTTGCGAGGCTTTCATCAAGATAGGGGAGCATCGCTTGATCGGTGGCAACGCTCGTATAAAACCATTGATGCGACACTTCATGCACCGTAATCGCGGTTAACCAATGGACGGGAGTTTTGTTCCAGACATTGAACCAATCGGCACTGATATAGACCAATCCGCTTAGTTCAAGGCCATCGGGAAAATCACTTTCAATCAGGACCAGTCGCTTATATAGATAATCACCATAGACTTCTTTATACAGCGCAAAAGCTTGATGCGCATCCTTAACTGCTTGTTCCACAGCACCGGGAGGCGTTGAGGTAAAGGTATAGAAATCGATAGTGACATCGCCGACGTGTTCGCGATTGAGTTGATATTGAGTGCTTAGACTCAGCGCCAGATCACGGGCATTTTGGTGAATAATATGCCAGACATTGCCTTTGGACTGAGTGACCGTTCCCGGCGCAACCACCGCAATACCATTTGGCGCATTTTCGAGCTCAAAGATGAGATCAAAATCACTCAGATCTGTGATGGTTTGTTCACCCAGGCGATGCGGAGGCGGGTTATACCATTCGCCGTCCTCAGCAAAACCATAAACGGCCATCACCGGGAACCAGTGCGCGAGATTCGTTTGTCGATTGGTATAGGCCAACCAGCCGTAAGGATTACTTCCTGAGATTTCGCCTAAATCTAAACTGAAATCGAGACGGACGACCGCCTCGCAGTTCTCACCAACCGCTTCTGGCAGAGGAATGGTGAGAGTCGTGCTTTCGAGCGTACTATCATCAATCAATGTGCCATCTTCAGCGGTAATACTATTGATGGTCATAATTTGACGTTCGGGGCGTTCCGCTTCAACGTGTAATACCAATTCATTTAGCGGTTCGCCGTGATTGTTGATGTAATGCACTGTTTGCTTGACATCCGCCTCACGGGTAACCCAATTGAGCAGAGCATGTAATTCATAACGAGGATGGGGAGGATTATCGAGGGCTTCACAGGACGGTGGGTCATCGGCTTGGACAGGTGCGTGGGATGGTAAACTGAGCCCTAATAAAATGATAAACAACCCAACCCTTATTAGGTTTTTGAACACCTGACCCACTCCTTGCGGCAGAATCTAGAAAACTCCGCTAATTGTACCCCGATTTAAGCTATTGGCTAGATACGCTCGCTACTCGTTTGCCCTGCGTCATTACTCGGATCATCTCGTCATTCAGTAATATAGGGGAGGTCTTCTGGTAAATAACTTATGTCCACCACCCAAGATGCCACCCACTCATCATCGCCAACTAGATACCAATCCTTGTCAAAAAGGGTGGAATAGCCTTGCACAATGAGTATTGACCCTGTGTTGCCAACAACATTGCCATTCGGGGCATTCCGTATATAAATATTAAGATTAGGACTAGCAATGCCATGCCGCATGGGCCAAGGATTACCTTTGATTCCATAGACCATGCAACGTCTGCCTCTAGACGTTGAAATATCTGCCACGAGAAATGTTCCGCCGGGTGTGAAGGATTTGTTTTGAGCATAGTAGATATTGACTGGAACAGATTCCAACCTATTAAGGTCGAAAACGCCAAAATAGGATGCGAATAGTGGTTCAGATGGGTGAAGCGGTAGCGGGCCATCCTCAATTAATTTGTCTTCGAGGAGAAGCGTTCCTTCTTGCATGTCATACAAGTTACGATTAAAAAATATCCATTGATTTTCAGTGTTGAAGAGAGGTATTCCGTATCCGTCAAAGGTAAACAATAGTTTTTGTGTCTCAGCATCATAAAAGTGGAGTGACCGTCCTGCCGAAGTTCCAGCGATGATTCGGGTTCCGGAGGGGTCGAAAATAACTGTGTAGTAGGCTGATAAATCCATGACCTTCTCAAAGGGATCAAGCGTATAAAGGCCTTTCTTACCGACAACCACTAATTGGCTATCAGGACTAAATGATGCACCAGCCGACATATCGATTAACCTTGCCCCGGTGTTGACATCGTAGATCCCATCAATGGTAACCGTCAGATATTTGCCATCGGGGGAAAATTCAAGGTCTTCATCGCCGAAAGTAAAGCCATCAATGAAAAATTTGAAATTTCCAGTCGCTGTTTCATAGACTCCTTGACCAGTGATCGCTATCAAAGAACTGTCCGGACTGAATGAGTATACTTCGCGCTCTTTTGACGGAATACTGATGATTGGTTCCCCGAAAGGCACATGATATAAATGATCGCCGACAACTGCCAGATATTGGCCATTTGAACTGAACTTTGGCACGCTATGATAGGTTGTATCTTTACCAGCAATAGCGAATAGCTTTTCCGAGGTAGATAAATCATAAACACCATCGTTCATGACTGCTAGGTATCGCCCATCGGGGCTGAGCGCTTGTTTGCCTCGACCAATTTGAAAAACTTCCTGTCCAGTATAAAGATCATAGACCCCATAGCCGCGCACAGCCATCAGACGATCATCGGATGTCACTACACCACAGACTCCCGGTAGCGCGTAGCCCGGTTCAAGGTCAGTGATGTTTTCGGCTGTAATGGGAATGAGGCCGTCTTGCGCTTTGAGTGAGCGGGGCATAACACAGACAAGTGTGATGATAATCATCAAGCCTATTTTCATAGCGATACCCTTAAATTCTTTGGACAACGGAAATCTAATTACTAGCTTAATAGAACCGCCATGTATCTACTAACTAGATCAACAACTGAATTCTACCCAATACCCGCCTTAATTTACCCTATTGGCTAGATACGCTCACTACTCGTTTACCCTGCGTCATCTAAAATAAAAAAGACACAGGAATTTCCCATGTCTTTTTAGTGACTAGATCGCTAACTAATTTGTTCTAGCGTTAGCACATGCCATCGGGGCAAGTTGAAATGCCAAGCATCTTATAGATGGGGCAGAAGTTCAGAAAAACAGTAGCGGTCAAAATCACAGCCACGGCAAGCGGAATAATCAGGCCGAGGGTGTTTGACGAAAGTAAAATAGCGACAATTACCATCACCACTGAAATAGCAATCCGAACTTGTTTGTCTAATGTATTGATGTTACGAGTCATTTTTGGGTACCTCCAACTACATAAATTGATGAGACTATATTACTCGTTTTTCACTATATAGATGGTGACTGAACGCAAAAGGTTACATTTAACTAGGAAATTCATGCAATTCTCTGATATTTAACCAAAATTTAGTAAGCGACGGTAGGCAAGGGTGTTTTCTTATGAGTACAATTTAGACAAAGGAAGTGCCATTTTTCAAATAACTAAGGATTATGTATGTCTGAAAAAGACTTCATCTTGTCTGACCATGAGCGTGCCACTGAACTGCTCGATTTATATGGGCATACCAGCAACGATTATTTCAAAATATGGCCTGATAAATCATATTGGTTCTCTTCAACAGGTAATGGATTTGTGGCATATGGGATTAGTCGAAATAAGGTGGCATTATCGCTGGGCGATCCGGTCGCACCTGAAGAAGAAATTGAGCTTACTTTGCGCGAATTTAGACAATTTTGCAAAGATAACCGTTGGATACCTGTCTTTCATCAAGCGACACCAAAATATTGGACAATCTATAAAAAGTTAGGCTATCAACTTTTTAAAGGAAGCGAAGATGCCATTGTTGATTTAGAGGCATTTACGCTGGCTGGCAAAGACCATAAGTCGCTCCGTAATATGGTCAACCGTATGAACCGCGAAGGATTTCATATCGAGTTTTATGATACCCCCATCAGCGATGCGGTTTTAGCGGAAGTCAAAACTGTTTCGGATTCGTGGCTTAGTCATGGCCGCCGAGAGCGTACATTTACGCTCGGACATTTTGACAAAAATTATGTGCGTCATACACCGTTAATGATTTTGCGGGATGCTGACCAAACAATCCACGCTTTTGTAAATTTGATTCCATCTTATGCCCATGATACAGCGACCATTGAT
>JBNLCD010000191.1:0-9307 GCA_050303635.1 Anaerolineae bacterium | reverse complement strand
TCTACGGCATCCTCATTTTACTCTTCGACACCCATTATCGGCCTCATCGCCGGACAATTCTCGCGCTGGGTGGTGGTATCCTTTTGAAATGTTTTGCTTTATTTGGTCTGGTAAGCCTGATGTGGCTTTTTGGCCAAAACTCACATGCTTGGATACTTCTTTTATTCATTCTCGGTGTTAGTTTCAATGTCTATCAACTGATGAACGAAACTGCCCTGCATCAATAAGGTTTATTGACAGAAATTTAGCGGGATACTTCTACTTGGCCGAGTAGGGCTCAAGTAGTCCTCTGGAAGCCAACCAATCTCTTCGGCATCAATCGATGTCACTAAATACCAAACATCATTTACATCGCTATTATCAACAATTTGCACAATCACTTGATAGCCATTGGGGTATTTGTTCGTATAAGGGTTTGTGAAACTAGCTGTGCGGTAAACTTGATGACAATTATCCGTTACACCATGATCAATATAGGCAATTTCACCTTCATCAAATTCAGGTGCATCCGATCCAAAAAGCACAACAAAGCCAATAAAAGCGCCACAAACGCCTATCATTATAACGAGACCACCGATTAGTGCGCCAATATAGTTTGTTTGCGGGGTGGGCAGGTGACCACGCCGTATACCATTCCAATCAACCTGTATATCCGGAACACTTCGTCCTAAAATTTGCACACGTTGATTTAGTGGGAGATACGTGAGTTTAATTTCATGGCGACGACGTACAAACAGATTACCCAAAAAGACAATCCAGCCTAAAACCGGAATGAGCGCGGCGATAATAAATGCAAAACCCCATGCAAGACCCGTCGTTTTTTCGATGGTTACTTGTTCAGGATTAAATTTTTTGATCTGCCAACCATTCTTGACATAATAACTTATGGCCGCACTCAAGATAGGTGGAGGCTGATCAGGCGCATTTTTCGTGCTGGTTTTGTTCTTTTCTTTAACTTCAGTTTGGCTATTTATTGATGCTGAAGATGGTGATGCTTGCGCGATCTTTGCTTTCTGCGCGATTTTTTGCAAAGCTTTCTTCGCTTCATAGTGGGTGCTATCGTATTTCAAAGATTGCTTGAGGGCGGCTTGCGTATCATCATCATTATCGGCCAATAACGATACCAACCACCAACCATCCGCACTGGTTGGATGCACATCTAAATATTCAAGTAATTGCGCTTTCGCCGCAATTTCTTCCCCACGTACAATCAAACTTTGAATCGTTCTAAGTACTACATCCATCGTATTGTTATTGCCCTCTCCACAAAGTTCCACTCTAACCTTATTTTAAATGATTTTGCTATTCAAGACATCCTACTCTGCAACACTCGTAATTAAATTAAATCCCCGAAAAGAGCGCTTTGCAAAACAGTGCTATTTGTCCCAAACATTTAGTCTCTATGTCACTATGCACTCAAACGAGGTCCGTCTATAGTTCGGGGCAGAATAGGTTTGTGTGATGAGGGACGTTAACAAATACATAAAGAGGCTTATCGTAGTAAGTTTAAGGAGATTAGCTTAAATGGAAGTTCTTGAAGTTGCACGGCTTCAATTTGCCGTTACAACAGTTTATCATTTTTTCTTTGTACCTCTAACGCTTGGACTCTCAATTTTGGTGGCAATTATGCACACCGCTTATGCTCGGACAGATGACGAAAAGTATAAGCATATGACCCAATTCTGGGGCAAGCTGTTTATTATCAACTTTGCTATGGGTGTGGTCACCGGGATTGTACAAGAATTTCAATTCGGGATGAATTGGTCCGAATATGCCCGTTTCATGGGCGACATTTTTGGCGCACCACTAGCCATTGAAGCGTTAATGGCATTTTTCCTCGAATCAACTTTTATTGGTATCTGGGTTTTTGGCTGGGGTAAGCTACCGAAAGGCTTACATGCCTTTTCGATGTGGATGGTTGCCATTGGTTCCAATATCTCGGCTTTGTGGATTCTAATTGCTAATTCATTCATGCAACAACCGGTTGGCTATAAGATGGCTGAATATACTTTGCCTAACGGTGAAGTTGCCCAACGGGTTGAAATGACCAACTTCTTCCACATTATTACCAATCCCAATATTTTCGTACAATATCCACATGTTTTGTCGGCAGGCATGACCACAGCGGCATTCTTTGTGTTGGGTATCAGTGCGTATCATATTTTGCGCAAGAGCGAACATCTTGAAGTCTTTAAGGCTTCATTTACAATGGCCGCGATTTATGGTTTCTTGGGTGTATTCCTGGTAGTTGTGGGTGGTCACGATCAAGCTCAACATATGGTTGAAAGCCAACCCATGAAAATGGCCGCCGCTGAAGCACTCTGGGATACCGAAGAAGAAGCTGGCTTATCACTATTTACGATTGGTGATGAAGAAAATCGTGAAGATCGATTTGCACTCAAGTTACCAAGCATGCTCAGCATCATGGCTTATAACGATGCTTCAGCCCAAGTTCACGGTATTAATGACCTCCAAGCTGAATATGAAGAAAAATATGGCGAAGGTGATTATGTGCCGCCAGTTGCTATTTCATACTGGAGTTTCCGTATCATGGTCGGCGCTGGCTTCTTGATGCTGGGTGTTATCTTGGTCACGTTGTATCTATCTTTTGAAGACAATATTGAGAATAACAAACGCTTCTTGAAATTGATGTTGCCATTAATGGCCTTACCCTATATCGCAAACTCGGCGGGTTGGATTTTGGCTGAAGTTGGGCGTCAACCGTGGATGGTATTTGGGTTACAACGGGTTGAAGATGGTATTTCTCCGAATGTTTCCGTAAGTGCTGTCTGGTTCTCATTAATTATGTTCACTTTGCTCTATGGCGGGTTAGCCGTGGCTGACGTGATGTTATTGCGACGTTATGCCAAGGCGGGCGTCACCGGATTGTTAGAAGAACACGGTGATGATGGTTCAGAGCCCATCCTAGAACATGCAATTGCTGGCGATTAATGGCGAACATAGAGACACGATAAAAGGAGACATATTGTTATGAATATTGAATTAACTGATGTATGGTTCTTGCTGATTGGAGTCTTATTCTCTGGCTTCTTTCTGCTTGAAGGTTTTGACTACGGCGTCGGTATTTTGTTGCCTTTCCTTGGCAAAAATGATCAAGAACGCCGGATGGTAATCAACAGTATTGGCCCATTCTGGGATGGGAACGAAGTTTGGGTTCTCACCGCCGGTGGAGCTATGTTTGCCGCATTTCCGCACTGGTATGCCACGATGTTTAGCGGCTTCTATCTTGCCTTGGTCCTGATGTTGTTGGCACTCATTTTGCGTGGCGTTGCTTTTGAATTCCGGAGTAAAGATGAACGGCCAGAATGGCGTAATTTCTGGGATTGGGCAATTTTCTTTGGTAGTTTCGTTCCGGCTTTGCTCTGGGGTGTAGCGATCGCTAATATTGTGCGCGGTGTGCCAATTGGTGGCGATTTCAATTACGAAGGCAACTTCTTCGATTTGTTGAATGTCTACAGTATCATCGGCGGGTTGACAACGTTGAGCATCTTTACCTTGCATGGTGCCATCTTCCTTTCCCTTAAATTAGGCGGGGAAATGGAAGAACGGGTCCACAAGATGGCGCAACAAATTTGGTTACCCATGGTGATTGCTGTTGTGTTATTTGTCGTGCTTAGCTACATCGAAACTGATATTTTCGAGCAATTAGGTGTTAACCCCGGTGTCACGGCTTTGGGTGCGGCTATCACTTTGGTTTCAGTCCGTTGGTTCTTGAAATCCAATAATAATGGCTGGGCGTTTGTGATGACCGGCTTGACCATGATTTTGACCGTAACGACGGTTTTCCGTGGCTTATATCCACGCGTGATGGTATCCAGCTTGAATGAAGATTGGAGCCTGACAATCACCAATGCGTCATCAAGTGACTACACGTTGGGTGTGATGACTGTCATTGCGCTGACATTTGTACCCATTGTTTTGGTTTACCAAGGTTGGACATACTGGATTTTCCGTAAGCGTATTACGCACGAAACCCATTTAGAATACTAACCTGACTGGAATATCCATATCAAAAAATCCTCACTCAAGTGCGAGTGGGGATTTTTTTGTGTAATACATTTCCCCTAATTTTTATCAGATTTACAATTTCAAAAACCGTGATCAGTACAGTATTTTCTTCACCTTAGCACATTCTTTGTTCAGACTTTATATATGGCATATTTAACTAAAGCGCTTGACTTATTAACTTTCGAGTCATAAAATTTTACTCATGCGTTAAATTTTTGAACGAAAGCGTAAAATGTCTAAAAAAACATATAAGGAAAGAGCACGAGAACAACGTGAAAAAGAGATTCTACAGGTAACCCGCCAAATTATGACGGAGAAGGGTTATCCTGCCCTAAACATGGACGATGTCGCGGAGGGTGTCGGGATTTCCAAGCCAACACTTTATCAACATTTCAGCACCAAAGAAGCGTTGATTGTCAGCGTTATTGCAATGCAATATGAAGAATTTGAAGCAGATCTAATACAACACCCGGAATTACCAGCGCTTCAAGAACTTGAGCGCGTTTTGCGTAATATGCTAGAAAGACGCTTTTCCGGCAAAAGTATTCATCCGCATCTCCATCCTGAACTCATTGCAATGATCCACGACAACGAAACATTGACCGCTTACCGCGAACGTGTGATGAAGTCTTTTTATGCGCTCATTGACCGGGCCAAAGAAGAGGGAAATGTGACATCTGACGTGCCCACGCCCTTAATTGCCCGGATGATGTTTTGTTTGCAAGGAGTCCTGCTCGACCCAACAAACTCACATAAAAAGATCGAAAAAGAAAATCTTGAAATGGCCATATCACAGGCCATTACGCTTTTGATGAATGGAATAAGGAGTTCCTAGTCTATGCAACGTATGCAAAGACCCAATATGGGGGCGCTTGTACAAGCCATGCAGTATCTCGGCGGCCATAAGCGTGAGGCTTTTATTGCCTATGGTACGCTCGTCATTGCCAGTATTGCTCAGCTTGCCGTCCCTGAATTAACCCAAAATATGATTGATGCCGTTACCCGTGGTTATTTGGGGAGCATCAATCCAGCAATACCTGATGCTTTAACAACAGACGAAGCTGAAACCTTGCTTATCAATGCGGCATTGATTATTGTGCTGTTCGCCGTCATACGCGGCTTGTTTTCCTTTGTACAAGCGTATATGGCTGAACGTGTTTCACAGGGTATTGCCTTTGATTTCCGCAACGAAATTTTTAGCAAAGTCCAACGCTTGTCTTTTAGTTACCATGATCAAAATCAAACTGGTCAACTAATGGTACGGGCGACGGACGATGTTGAAAAAGTCCGCTTGTTCATTGCCCAAGGGTTAGTGTTGACAGCCCAATCATTTTTGTTGCTGGTTATTACACTCATCATTTTATTTCTCAGCAATTGGAAATTAACGCTCACGATTTTGCCGACATTACCCTTTGCCTTAGTTCTGTTCATGACATTTGGTAACTTGGCGCAACCCTTATTCGCTAAGGTTCAACGGCGAATTTCCGAACTCAATACGGTTTTGCAAGAAGCCATTGCGGGAATTAAGGTCGTCAAAGCTTTTGCGCGTGAAGATTATGTCGAAGAACGATTTGAAAAAGCGGCGAATGATGTCTGGGCTCAACAATTACAGGTATCGCGTGTCTTTGCGACTCTCTTCCCACTAATCTTCTTATTGGCCCAAATCGGCCAAGTGGTCATTCTCTATTTTGGGGGACGAAGCATTATCAGTGGTGAATTAACCGTTGGTGAATATCAAAAATTCAGCCTCTATCTGCTTTATGTCTTTTTCCCGCTGGGTCAATTGGGTTTTATCATTTCTTTGATGGCTCAAGCTTCAGCTTCAGCAGAACGCATCTTTGAAATTCTGGAAGCAGAAAATGATGTAACCAATAAACCGGATGCGATTGAACTACCCGATATAAAAGGGCATGTCCGCTTTAATGATGTGACCTTCCGCTATTTTGAACATAGCGATAATGTACTTTCGAGTGTCAGTTTTGATGCGCTCCCCGGTGAAACGATTGCATTGCTCGGCTCAACGGGCAGTGGTAAAACAACCATCATCAATCTCATTCCACGCTTTTACGATGTCAGCGAAGGCGCGGTACTGATTGATGATATGGATGTGCGGGATGTGACAATGGAAAGTCTACGCGCCCAGATTGGGATTGTCTTGCAAGAAACGAATCTCTTTAGTGGCACCATTGGCGAAAATATTGCATTTGGTCGCCCCGAAGCTTCCCAAGAGGAAATTGAAGCCGCCGCCAAAGCCGCCGCCGCGCACGAGTTCATTATGAGCTTTCCGGATGGCTATGCTACGCCCGTCGGCGAGCGTGGTACGACCCTTTCCGGTGGTCAGAAACAACGGGTCGCCATTGCACGCGCGTTACTGCTTGACCCACGGTTGCTCATTATGGATGACTCAACCAGTAGTGTCGATATGCTAACCGAACGTCAAATCCAAAACGCATTAGATCAATTGATGCTCGGTCGAACAAGTTTTGTGATTGCCCAACGGATTAGTACCGTGAAAAACGCTGACAAGATTATTGTCCTCGATAAGGGTGAAATTGTGGCGATGGGCACACATACAGACTTGCTTGAAAACAGTCCTGATTATGCCGAAATCTATCACTCACAACTAATTGATGATGCCGCAACGAATGAGGAGGTGGCCTAATGTTAGGTGGACCCGCCCGGATGCTGATGCAAGAAACCAGCAAACCGCAAAATACGCTGACGACATTAGGTCGTTTTGGTAAGTTCTTCCGTCCCTATTGGTTTGTGTTAGTCGGCGTAATGTTTTTTATGTTGGTCAGCACATGGACCCAAATCATGGGACCCCAACTCATTAAAGAAGCAGTCGATTGTTATCTCTTTCCAACAGGAACGGCTGAATGTTCTTATGGCACTGGTATACCCAGTGATAGCGAAATGTATAGCGGCATTGGAACAATTGTTGTGGAATTATTGGGTTTATATCTGCTCGGCTCTGTGATGTCAGGGGCAATGTTCTATAGCATGAATTGGGTTGGCCAGAGTAGTTTACGCGAAATGCGGGTGCAATTGTTCAAACATGTCAATCGCTTGTCTATTGGCTTCCATAATGAACATGAGGCGGGGGATGTCATGAGCCGCTTTACGAATGATGCCCAAACTATCCAACAGGCTTTTAGTTTCGGCCTTGTCCAGGTGATGAGCGGAACATTGCTCATTGGCTGGATTATGTTGACCATGTTACGCGAAAATGTACCCTATGCTTTACTCAGTCTCAGTGTTGTACCATTTATGCTGATTGCTACTTTATATTTCTCCAACCAAGCACGGAAAGCCTTTCGGATTGGTCGGGCTGAAATGGGGAGTGTGAATGCGAATTTGCAAGAAAACATCTCCAGTGTGCGCGAAGTACAAGCCTTTAGCCGGGAAGATGAAAATATCAGTAAATTTGAGCAAACCAATGCCGCTAATCGCGATGCAATGGTCAAAGCCGCCGCTTATACCAGTGCACTTCGGCCCGTCCTAGAAGCACTCGGTTTTGTAGCCATTGCCATTGTGGTGGTGGTGGGTGGGCGTTCGGTATTGCGTAACGATCCGCTTTTAGGCACCAGCGTCATTACCTTGGGGACAGTCATTGCGTTTTTGCAATATGTCCAACGCTTTAATCAGCCGATTCAACAGATTGCCACGCTCTGGACCAATATTCAAAGCGCGATTGCCGGTGGTGAACGCATTTTCGGTTTGCTTGATGAAGTCCCGAATATGACAGATAAACCCGATGCCACTGCTATGCCGGAAATTCAAGGCAAGGTTGTGTTTGACGATGTAACCGCCGAATATAAGGCGGGTGAACCTGTCTTGAAAGGCATTAGTTTTGCCGCTGATCCCGGTCAAATGATTGCCATTGTAGGGCATACAGGCGCAGGTAAGACCACGATCATCAACTTGATTCCACGGTTCTATGATGTCACCAGCGGTTCTGTCAAAATTGATGATTTAGATGTGCGGGATGTTAAACGCCAAAGTTTGCGTTCGCAGATTGGGATTGTGCTTCAAGATACCTTCCTGTTCTCAGATACTGTCGTCAACAATATCCGTTATGGCAAACCTGATGCGACGGACGAAGAAGTTATTGCGGCGGCCAAACTGGCACGGGCGGATACATTCGTTGAACGATTGCCAGATGGCTATCAAACTGTTTTGGGTGAACGCGGCAGTGGCTTAAGCCAAGGGCAACGTCAACTCTTAGCCATTGCGCGCACCATTTTGGCTGATCCGCGCATTCTCATTCTGGATGAAGCGACATCCAGTGTTGATACACGTACCGAACGCTTGATCCAAGAGGCATTTGAGCAATTGCTCCATGAACGGACCAGTTTTGTGATTGCACACCGTTTGAGCACTATTCGCAATGCGGATTTGGTTCTCATGATGGAACAGGGTGAGATTATTGAACGCGGTACGCATCATGAACTCATTGAAAAACAGGGTGCCTACTACGATCTCTACATGAGCCAATTCCAAGAAGAGGAAGTACCCGCCTCAGGTGACTAAACCTCAATAGCTTGGATTCGTAAAATTCAGAAAACGGCACCTCCACACGAAGATGCCGTTTTTTTATTGAGTATTGCTGAAATGTCATTTAGTGTTTGTAGGAAGGCGGCATATTATCCAGATTTTTTATCCATGACAGCAATGCGAAAACAATGGGTATAAACATGAGAACCAGAATGGCTATCAGAAGCGGTAATGTTTGCAGATGCGTCAAACCCAGTGCCAAGATAATAAGCGCCGCAACCATGATGACGCGTTGGGTCAGGCGAAACGTTCGTTGGATTTCACTTGGTATACTAAGCACAGATAACAAGAGGACAATCCCCATTAACACCAAACTGAGAGAACCAACAAGCAACCAACGTACGGCGATTGGCAATTCTTCGCCCGCATGTTGCACAACATTGAGGATTGAAGCACCAATTGCCGCAATACCGCCCGTCAGAAATAGATGGGTGTACATCCAAATGGGAAACCATTGGGCTCCCTCACGGGGAAAGCGATGCGAGATAAGATCAAAATAGATCCACCATAACCCCACAGCAATCCCCATGCCGAACATACCATTTAGACCTGCTTCCCATGTCAGCGGATCATATTCGGCCAGCCCTTGCACAACCGCCACAATGACTTCACCAAGAACAATGATGGTTAGTAGGCCAAAACGTTCGATTAGTGACGCGGTGGGTGTTCTTGTTAGGGCACGTTGGGCGCGCACTTCGGGATTTTCAGGCGTTAATAGAAA
>JBNLCD010000190.1:0-9369 GCA_050303635.1 Anaerolineae bacterium | reverse complement strand
GCATTGGCTATCAATGATCCAGTTGTTCAAGCTCAAAATTATTATCGCCAAGGTCAAAATTTTTTCACCTTAGGTCAATATGATGATTCTCGTCACGCCTTTGATCAATGCTTAGCCCTTAGCGAAACCAATAATTTAACAAAACTAAGACTCTTAGCCTTGCGCCAAATTGCCACGATTTATCAATATCAGGGTAAATTTGGTGAAGGTATGCCTTATATAGAAGCGTGTATTATGGGCTATGAAAGTGTCGATGCGCCCCGTGATTATGCACTGGCGATTCAAAATTATGCGAACTTTTTTCGACAACAAGGTAATCTAGAAAAAGCGCTTGAACTTCATAAACTAAGTTTGAATATCTTTGAAAGCCTGAATGAACAACAGACGATTGCCTCTATTCTCAGTGATATTGGCGCCCTGATTACCGATATGGGGGATTATGACCAAGCCCTGCATTATCATCAGCAAAGTTTAGCCATTCGTGAAAAACTCGGAGCCCCACCCCGTATCGGCATTTCTCTGTCAAGCATTGGCTTTCTGCATCATATGAAAGGTGAATGGCACCAAGCGCAACCTTATTTTGAACGTGCCCTCACCATTTATCGGACTCATGACAATCCCTCGCGCCTCATGAATGTTCTCAACTGCTTAGGTAACCTAGCAATGGAGCTCGATGATTACCAAGGCGCGCGCGATTATCAACTTGAGGCATTGGATATTACGCGGCGCTTGAATAGTCCGTGGGGCGAAACATTAATTTTGGGCAGTTTGGGCAACGCTGAACTACGCTTTGAACACTATGATCTTGCGCAGAATACATTTCGCCAAGCGCTCGAAATTTCATTGAATGTCAACAGTGATGTCGCCTATTTAGCGAATATTGTTTATTGCATGGAACTTTTTGCGGCGACGGGAGAGGCTGACCAAGCGCATTACTTAGCCCACCTGATTTTAGCCCATAAGAGCAGTCATGGCTTCATGAAAGATAAGGCGCAGGAGGTTTTAGCGGCTATCAATTCTTCAGCGCCGATCCCCACTGAATTCCCCCCACTGGTCGACATTGCTCAGCATTTAATTGACAAGTGGCAACCTGCGACCATTTAAAATTAGCTATGCAGACGAACTAACTAGCCAAAAACTCAAGAATAGCATTATCACCCTGCGCAACCACATGCGGCGGGATATCGGTGAGCGGATTACCCACAATTTTGACCGAAAAATGCCATGTTTGGGCGGCCTCGATAAGCCATGCTGGCAGGTCAACAAATTCATTATTGCTAATGTCCAACACCCGTAATTTGGGCAATAAATTTTGAAGCTCATCCGGCAACGTATTCAAGTGATTATTATTGAGGATAAGTTCGGTCAAGTTTTCGAGATTACCAAGAGTAGCCGGTAGTGCTTCGAGTTGATTCATAGAAATTGCAAGACGTTCTAATTGCGTCAAATTCCCGATTTCCGGCGGCAAGATGCGCAAGTTATTTTTGTTGAGGCTAAGTTGATGTAATTGCGCCAGATCACCAATAAAAGCGGGGACTTCAGCAATTTTGTTCAATGATAACTCAAGAATTTGGAGATTCGGTAATGCCGTTAAAGCAGACGGAATCTCACTAATTTGATTCATCGGGAGGGCTAACTCTCGCAAATTTTTGAGCTGACTGATTTCCGGCGGAATAGTTTTGATTAAATTGCTAATAAGGCTCAAAATTTCAAGATGCGCTAACTGCCCTATTTCCGGTACTATTTCTGTTAAGCCCCAATTCATTCCAACAAGTTTAATGCTATGCGTAGCTATATTCTCAGTAATTGCGTCACGCAGTTGGTCATTGGGATTCATTGTATTTCTCCAAAAATAATCATTTAATCAACACGGGATATACTTGATTTTAGAAAGAGTAGGCATTTTCAGCAAACACCAATTCCGGAAAACAAAAAACCTCGCACACTATCATCTAGCGGCGAGGTTTTATAATAAAGTTAAGCGCCAACTTAACCGTTCATCATACCCATATCCATATCGGACATCATTTCTTCAAAAATGTCGATAATTTCGACACCTTCAGGTGCTTCAACTTCAACAGGTTCATTGAAATTGCTGGCATCAGTCATGAACGTGACCGAAAGGGTCATCGTGCGGAAACCCATTTCGCTCATATCAACCGGTTCGCCTGAGAATTCTTCAATGATTGTGGCCAACGCTTCCATATCTATTTCAATGGTATAGAACATTTCAGAATGATAGACATAGCCATCGTCTAGCCCAATCCAAACAACCTGTTGCATTTCCATATTGCCTAACAAGGTTTGAGTTAGATCACTGAAGAAACCTGCTACATCTTCCGGAGTCATATCGGATTCATCCATTGCCATATCTTCTTCCATCAGACTAAAGATGGTGTTGATATAATCTTGCAGAGCGGCCGAGAAGCGTTCGTCACTGAGTGCGCTGGCATAGTCATATTCTGTAATAAAAACGGCCATCGCTTGACCATCCACGTCTTCATCACTCAAGCGCGTTACGGAAACATAACTATTCCAGAATTCGGAGTCTTGCATCAACGTGAAGAATTCACTGTCGTAGATACCCATCATGTCTTCCATGCTCATATCTTCGCTATCCATTTCAGACATGGCCTCTTCGATAAGTTGCGCATATTCTTCACCGAAGTTAGACACATCTAAACCAATCCATTCACCTTCATCAGTTTCAGGATCAACAGCATAAAGATAGAAAATGCCATCTTCAGCAATCATTTGCATGGTAAGTTCGCCCGGAACATCTGGCCCCAATAAGAAAGCGGGTAAGGCCACGCTCATATTTACATCGGCGGTCACGGCATTAAGCACTTCGCCATACATGTTCATCATTTCAGCCATTGCTTCAGGATTGTCTAGCATATCCATCATTTCGGAATTGGTACCCATCATGGACATCAGCGCGCCGGTATCCGCCGCATAAGAACCATCCATCAACATTTCAACTGTAATCGCCAAACCATCGACATTGACGGTAAATTGGCCTTCACTGTCAAATGACATGCTTTCGACCGTACTCATGGTTTCTTGAGAATTTACCAAAATTTCGCAATCCGCTTCGTCAAGATCGCCGCATAATACCTCACCGTTGGGTGCTTGGGCAAAACCCGTGCCAAATGCCAAAGCGACAATAAGCAACAGTTCAACTAATCCAAATGCCAAAATATTCCTCCGTATATACATAATTATCCCTGTCCTTCACTAAGAACTTAACAATTTAATCATATAATGAAACTTATTTTTCAAACAAGTGATCCCCTAGCCATGCAAGGCATTATTAATACTATCTTGAGCAGATTTAGGGCTTAAATTTAGGTGGAGGACAAAATCTAAAATATTATAAATATCAGGCAACGTGCGCTTTTCTATCATTTTTACTAGGTTTAGGGGAACGGCGTTAACTCGATTATGGCAACAGGCCATCATGAAAATTACGACCTGTTGCATGCTTTAAAAGATTTTATTGGCTAACCGTCCACCAATCCATACCTCCCGTCACATCACCTGCCATGATTTGCCGGCCATCATGCGACCATGCTACGCTGAGCAACGGTAAAGTTGTTTTTAGATCGACGCGCAGAGAAAATTCATTTGTTTCATTGAAATAATCAAATATCCGAAGATGCCCATCGTACCCGACAACGGCGAGTTCGTTCTGAGCAGGCCCCCACGCCATGTCTATAATTATTTCGGTGCTTTCTAAAATTGTGCCGGCTGACTGACCACTGGGGATATTCCACACGCGAACAGTGCCATCTTGACTACCACTCAGAAGATGGCGACCATCAGGCGTCCAAGCTACAGTTTGAATAGGAATTTCATGAGGATTTTCAATGACCATAATTTGTTCAGCCGTCGCAAAATCCCAGACTTGAATCGTTGGGGTGTTGTCGCCGCTCGCGATCAATGTGCCATCCGGTGAAAATACGAGACTTGTGATTTCATCGTGTTCGCCAACAGTACCCAGATAGCCGCTGATTTCCCAAGTACTTGTATTCCAGATAATAATTTGCCCATCGTGATCGGAAGTCACTAGATATTGACTGTCTGGTGAAAAAGTAAGCGCATGAATGGCATTCTGATGTTGATTTGACTGGAGAACGGGTGACCAATTCGCCGTGTCCCAGACATAAAGTTCATTGTTGCGATAACCAGCGGCCACATATTGTCCATCAGGCGACCACGCCACTATGTCGGCATCCGCATCGCGCGCTCCATCCAACACAGTTATTGCCTGCGTCGTTGTATCCATAATCATCATAGCTTGGCCTAGTTCGCCAATCCCAGCCACGGCAACTTGCGTATCATCCGGTGCGAACGCCAGCGCGAACGCTCCATAATTGAAACTTTCATTCAATTGAATTTCTGTCAATTGGATAGAACTACTTGTATTTTCATTTGGATCTGATGACACTGCGGTAAAATTCAACCAAACGACGGTTCCCTCTTGGATATTACCAGCCACAATTGCGCTATCATCCGGAGCCCAGGCCACACTATGAAAAACGTGATTAGGAATGTGCAACTGCTTGACTTCGGTAAATTGACCATCGCCCAAGTACGCAAATATCCAAACAATGCCTTCAAAGCCAGTGGCGACCAGATATTGTTGATTAGGTGACCAAGCGACATCCATGACATGATTTTCCGCCGCTAAAATTTGATCAATTTGTTCACCTGTATCAGCCAGCCATATGCGAATAGTGCCATCTTCGCTCCCGCTCACAATATAATCACCTTCGGGTGTCCATACGACGGATTGAACGGCTCCCGTGTGACCTTCCATTGTTTCAATATGTCTTTTGTTGACAACATCCCAAATTTGAATCGTACGATTATCCCCTCCGCTAGCAACGCGGACGCCATCTGGGGCAAAGCTGAGACTAAGACTATTATCGTTATTAATTGACCGGATAATATCAAATTCCCAGGATGTAGTATCCCAGATAAGGAGCTGATCATCATAACCACCACTGACTAAGAGACTACTATCTGGTGAAAAAGTCAGCGCATGCACTTCATTTGTATGTTCGCCACCACTCGCCACCACTTCCCAACTGGAAGTCGCCCACACTAAAACCTCGTGATTTTCTGTCCCAACCGCCAAATAGCGACCATCCGGTGACCACGCCAACACATCAACTCGATTGTTGATACGATCGAGAATATGCAGGATATCGTGAGTTTGGGCATCCAGAATAGCGAGAGCATACTCATTCGAAGAAATATTGCCACCAACCGCCAAGAAGTTGCTATCCGGTGAAAAAACCGTCGCGAAAATTTCGGAGTTGGGCAGGACTAAGGTCTCATCGGTAATATTAAGATTGACTTCCATCATGACGGGTGGCGCGGTGTTATCGGCCTCCGCATTTTCGGTTGTCTTAAAATCCAGATAGCCACCCCATAATGGATAGACACTCGGCAACCACCATGCTGGATAAACGTCAAGTTGCTGAGACTTATGAGGTTCTGCAATGGGAACTAGCAAGATATTGCATTCGTTATCTAGATAGAGTAATTGTTGACCATCGGGGCTAAACATCGTTTCCATTATCGGACATTGATCATTGATATCGACAAGCGGCAACGATGCAACCATTATCTCTTCGTCTTCTTCAATAGGAAAAATTACGATATCCCGAAAAACACTATTCGTTTCTTCATCATGACGTTCAATAATGCTCGCAATTAATTGACTATTCGGTGACCACACGGGGTCAGCAACACAACTAAATATATCAGCATAACGTTCACGGAGATTGGAGCCATCAACATCCATGAGGAATAAGTCACAATCACGATGAATCGCAATCGATTGACCATCCGGACTCCAGGCGGGCTCGAAATTATTCTGCTCACTGGTAAGCTGGCGGAAATCGCTACCATCACGATTAACAATATAGATATCAGATGAGTTTGTATTGAAAGCACCAGCCATGACACCATCAAAAACAATTTGGGTCCCATCCGGACTCCAACTCATGCTATAAATGGTTAAGTCAGTATCGGGCAATATCTGTTCAACAATTTGACCTCGGCCATTCCGAACACAAATACCATGTAGATTATCGTCATTATCATGACAGGGGCTCAGTGAAAAGAAATAACTAGGGCTTTTTAACGCTGTGGCAATATCTGCCGCAATAGTAATTTGTTCAGTTGTGGGTTGCACATTTACTGTGTTCGATGAATTGGTCGATGTAGAAGGTTTCGTATCATCGTTGAACATACCCGCCAGTGCTAATCCTGAAATAATCACGATCGCAATGACTACGCCCACCGTCAATCGAATAAGCCAGTTAGATTTGGCTGAAACAGCGGGTAAAAGTGTGGTACGGTCGTTTGTTTCAGCCATGACCGTTGGCATTTCTTTTTCTTCAGCTTCTTGCAAAGTAGATGTTGCATCAGCGCTGGGCTCAAGCACAATTTGCGTCGTTGAACCATCCGGTGGCAATAAATCTGGAGCACCTTCAATTGCCGAAGCAAAGGCTTGGACCAATGCGCGACACGTGGGAAACCGCTTATCTGGTTCAGGCGTGAGCGCTTTAAGTAAAACAGGCTCAATACTTTTGGGTAAATCAGGCCGTAGACTGGTTGGTAGGGGAATCGGCTCACTCAAAAGTTGCATACGGATAATGGCCATTGGTGTTTCAGCATGATAAGGGGTCACGCCCGTGAGCATCTCAAAGAGCATTACCCCTAATGAGTATTGATCTGTCGCCGGTGTTAAATCTTTTTCGCCGCGACATTGCTCTGGACTCATATATTGCGGCGTACCCATCAAATTATTGGTACCCGTCAAGAAAGCGGTATCTTCTACCATCTTAGCGATACCAAAATCAGTCAAATACGCATTGTTTTGCTTATCTATCAGAACATTACTTGGTTTGACATCCCGATGAATAACCCCGTTACTATGCGCATAATCAAGGGCGGCGGCAATCTGATGTAGAAAATGATGACTTTCCGCTAGTTTGAGAGTCCGTGACCGAATAATATCTGACAATGTGCCCGTTTCCATCAATCGCATAACCATATAAGCAATATCATCATCTTCACCATATGCATGGACGGGCAAAATATGAATATGCTCTAATTTCGCAATGGCTTTGGCTTCACGGGCAAACCGTGCGCGAAATTGCTCATCTTGGGAATATTGCTGAGGTAAAGTTTTGAGGGCAACATAACGGTCTGTGCCGGGGTCATAGGCCTTATAAACGGTAGCCATGCCGCCCATCCCGATTTGTTCGACGATGCGATAACCGCCTAATATCTTGCCAATCATAAATAAACCTTTTAATAAATTAAGTTCGCTCTTAATTAAAATTATCTTGTTTTAACGGTTCGTTCAATTACATTTGTCCACTTTCAGGGAGTGAAATGACCCTATTTGTAGTCAGACAAGCGTGGTCGAATAGTGCTGAAAACCACTGGAATATTCGCTAAATTACGGCTATAGTGGATTGACAGTGTAATAGAACTGGTAGGTAGCATTCTTTATCTGTAGCGGATACTGCCTGCAAATCCAGTGACACAAACCTAATAATGCTGAAAATAGCGGCATAATCGTCCGCTTCAAACGTAAAACCAAATCACTTCAAGTATGTGTTCTTTCCACTCAACATACTTGAGCAAAAACACAATTAAACAGGATGCAAAATGCCTTCAGTTAATATCATTAAACACTATCAATCATGGGGCCGTTATCCCAAGCCAGATCATCGCGAAGTGGTCCCGATACGCTGGCGCAACGAAACCCCAGAATTTAATGCCATTGAAGGAACTGTCTTGCCTTTTGGCTATGGTCGGAGTTATGGCGATAGTTGCCTCAACAATGGCGGAACCTTACTTGACACCAGTTTTTTAAACCAGATGATTGCCTTTGATGCTGAAAATGGCCTCATCTGTGTGGAAGCGGGTGTTTCACTGGCTGAATTGGTTGAATTCCTCGTGCCGCACGGTTGGTTCTTACCCGTCACCCCCGGTACCAAATATGTTTCAGTTGCAGGCGCGATTGCAAATGATGTCCACGGTAAGAATCATCATGTAGCAGGTACTTTTGGTTGTCATGTCACCCAGTTTGAATTGATGCGTTCCAACGGTGAACGTCTGATTTGTTCACCCACGGAAAATACGGAGCTATTTAAAGCCACCATTGGCGGTCTTGGTCTGACCGGACTCATTACGTGGGCGGAATTCAAGCTCAAGGCAGTGCCCAGCGAAATGATTGATGTGGAACGCATTCGTTTCGATCATGTGGATGAATTTTACGATATCGACGATGAATCCCAAGCCTACGAATACACCGTTTCATGGGTCGATTCTTTAGCCAAAGGCAAGAACTTGGGACGCGGCATTTACATGCGCGGGAAACACTTTGACCCGCCGATGCCACCCACCAATGGTCACAGTTTGTTGCCCAATATTCGGGTGCCGATTGATGCACCCGCAATCTTGCTGAATGGCCTTTCGATGAAAGCTTTCAACACAGCTTATTATTTGACAGGTTGGCGCAAATATTCACGCTCAATTGAACACTACGAACCCTATTTCTATCCCTTGGATTCCATCAAGGATTGGAATCGCATGTACGGGGAACGCGGGCTCTTGCAATATCAATTCTGTTTGCCAGATGATGACCGCAACGTCATCAAAAATATTATGCGCGAAATTGCCAATTCCGGCGAAGGTTCTTTCCTGACCGTCTTTAAGCGGTTTGGGGATGTCAAATCACCGGGGATGCTCTCATTCCCGCGTCCGGGGCTTACGTTGGCGCTAGATTTTGCCAATACACCAGCCCTGCATGCTTTACTTGATCGCCTAGATGTCATGGTGAAAGATGGCGGCGGACGCATTTATCCGGCTAAAGATGCGCATATGAGTGCCGAAGACTTCCAAGCATACTATCCAAATTGGGAAGCATTCGCGCACTATGTCGATCCGAAATTCTCATCAAGTTTCTGGCGACGGGTCACCGGAGAAAACTAGACTCGCCAAATGAATTGCTGAAAAATGTGGCCACGGGATGCCGTGGCCCAACTTACTACATCCAAGCTGACATTGTATTTAAGGATATTTAATGCCTTCCGTCAAAATTAGTAAGCGCTATCAATCATGGGGACGCTATCCCAAACCCAGCCACCGCCAAGTCATCCCTGTTCGATGGCGGAATGAATTGCCGGATATAGAAGCTATTGATGGCAAGGTGTTGCCCTTTGGCTATGGGCGCAGTTATGGCGATAGTTGCTTGAATAATGGCGGGACTCTATTGGATGCCAGTTTTCTCAACAATTTACTGGAGTTTGACGCTGAAAAAGGTCTTATTCGTGTAGA
>JBNLCD010000189.1:0-9382 GCA_050303635.1 Anaerolineae bacterium | reverse complement strand
CCGCCTATCAGTTCAACAATCCCGACGGCCACCTATTAGAAATTTACTACGAAACAGAATGGTACACACCGCCCCCTGAACTGAAACCAGCGCTTAAGAATCAGGCTATGAAATTCCCGGCACGGGGTGCCAATTTACGGCGACTAGATCACGTTAATATTCTGGCCGTTGATATCAAAAAAGAGCGTGAGTTTTTCACCGATGTATTTGGGTCGAAACTAACCGAACAAATTGTATTTTCCGATGGTGATGTTAAAGCGGTCTGGTTCACGGTGACCAATAAATCCTACGACCTCGCCATTGTTGAAGACCACACCGGACATCATGGCCGCCTCCATCATGTTACTTTTGCGGTGGATAGTCGCGAAGATGTCTTAAAGACGGCCGATATTTGCCTCGATAATGGGGTGTTTATTGAAACAGGTCCGCACAAACATGCGATCAACCAAACCTTCTTTCTCTACGTATACGAACCGGGTGGCAATCGCTTTGAAATAGCCAATGCCAGCGCGCGCTTGATCCTCGCACCGGATTGGAAAACCTGCACATGGGATGAAGAGGAACGCAAGAAGGGGCAAGCGTGGGGCTTACAAACCGTTAAAAGTTTCCATACGCATGGCACACCGCCTGTCGAGAACCTATCCGACTAGACAAAACTTGGCCGAAATTACGGCATTCCATCACTATTTTATAAGGGTCACAACATGTTGTGGCCCTACCCGTCTAATTGGGGAACTGGTGTATGTCTTCAGACTTCCGTGTTTCTGGGAAATAACGCTGTTTTATTTACCAGCTGAACCACACAATTAAACTGCTGGTTCCCCCCTTATAGCTTAAAATTTGTTATGTTTTCGCCAATCATATTTATTTGTAGTCTCTAGAGATAAATATTAACTTGTAATTCATAACCACATATGGTAGACTTCATTTTTGACAAGATTGTTAACAATATTGTTTGCATTATGCGATTTCTTATCGTAATATCACAACAAATATCAGTAACAACTCAAAAGTAAAAGTAGAGTTTGTGTATGTTATTAGAACTTGATAATGTTTCAAAAGATTTTGGTGGCTTACGCGCATTAAACAGAGTTTCTTTTTCGATTGAAGCCGGGGAAATTGTAGGTCTGATTGGCCCGAACGGTTCTGGAAAGTCGACTTTGTTTAATGTGATATGTGGTACTCTTCCGGCAAGTTCCGGCTCTATTCGTTTTCTAGATAAAGATATCACCAAGCTTTCAGCGCATCGCGTTTCGCGGCGCGGCATTGGGCGTACCTTTCAAGCCGTGCGACCCTTCATGAATATGACGGTTTTAGAAAACGTAAAAGTAGCAAATCTTTACGGACATTCATCCACATTTCGCGAGTTACCCGCCGAAGACAAAGCCTATGAAATTCTTGAATTGGTTAATCTCGCCGACCAAGCCAATGTGCTCGCGAGCCAACTCAATGTAATTTCACGTAAATGGCTTGAAATGGCGCGCACCCTCGCCACCGAACCCAAGTTGTTGTTATTGGATGAATTCATGGCTGGCTTAAATCCAACTGAAGTCCAACAAGCCGTGGAATTTATCCAACGCCTCAAAGATAGAGATATCACAGTTATTGTGGTTGAACATATCATGAAGGCCATTATGAAATGTAGTGAGCGCATTATCGTGCTAAACGCAGGCCAAAAAATCGCTGAGGGTATTCCCAGTGAAATTGTCCGTGATCCACAAGTTATTCAGGCTTATTTGGGACCAGAATATGCTGAACATTAAAGATATTTACGTCGGCTATGGCGACATAGAAGTAGTCCATGGTGTAACCCTCGAAGTCGAGGAAAAATCGATTGTTGCGCTCTTAGGCTCGAATGGTGCAGGTAAATCGACAACCCTCAAAACGGCGATGGGTATGTTAAAACCTCGCTCTGGGCAGGTATTATTTCAAGGCGAAGATATTACGCGTAAACCTACCCACAAAATTGTGAACTCCGGTTTGTATCTTGTTCCCGAATGGCGTGGAACATTTTCAACCCTTTCTATTCTAGAAAATCTGGAATTAGGCGCATTCCCCAAACGGGGTCGGCCTTATAAAGATGAAACGCTTGATTTCGTTTTCAGTATTTTCCCCAAACTGAAAGAAAGAAAATCACAACGGGCGGGTACGCTCAGTGGTGGTGAACGGCAAATGCTAGCCATTGGTCGCGCCCTCATGGCCAAGCCCGAACTCCTCATCTTAGATGAGCCATCTCTAGGTCTCGCGCCGCTAATTGTGTCACACATTTTTGAAATCATTCGACAAATCAATCAAGAAGGGGTCACCATCTTGATCGTTGAACAAAATGTCCACATGACTCTCAAAACTGCAAGTTATGCGTACATTTTAGAAAATGGCGAAATTGTTGGCCAAGGTACCAGCGAAAGTTTACTCAAAGAAGAAAAAATTCAAGAAGCTTATTTGGGAATATAAATGTCAACACAATTTATTGCACAAAATCTATTGTCTGGCGTCTTAATAGGCGCACTCTATGGTATTGCCGCAATGGGCTTATCGCTAAGTTTCGGTGTTCTGAAAGTCCTCAATGTTGCGCATGGTGAATTAATCATGCTCGGTGGTTATGGATCGTGGATTTTATATAACGATTATGGTGTGGATCCCTTTCTATCTTTAATTGTGGTTTTACCCGCAATGTTTGTGGTGGGTTCTGCTCTGCATTTAGGACTATTTGCTCAGATTGTACGTTCTCATGAAGAAGATCGTATTCGGAAGTCCTTGCTGATTGGATTTGGCTTAACCCTCATCGGTCAAACATGGGCCACCAAACAGTTCACCGGTGATGATCAACGTATTCCGCTATCCTACTCGTCAGATGCTATCGAAATTTTTGGTCTGCGTGCTCCTTATATTCGTTTATCAGGCTTGGTTATCGGTATTATCATCGTGATTCTGCTTCAATTGTTTATGCACCGCACCTATATAGGCAAAGCCATCCGCGCCACAGCTGAAGATTGGGAATCAGCTAGTCTGACAGGCATCAATTTCCGAACCATGTATTTATTTACATTTTCGCTCGGTGCGTCTTTAGCCGCTCTAGCGGGGACGTTGATTTCTGTTCAATTCAGTATTAGCCCAAGTATCGGTCTTCACTGGACCCTTAAAGCCCTGATTGTGGTCGTCTTTGCTGGCCTAGGTAGTATTCCCGGAACTTTCTTAGCTGGAATGTTACTGGGACTTGCTGAAACGTCGAGTGCCCTCATATTCGGTAGCCAATACAGACAGGTGGCGGGCTTAGTTCTTTTTGTATTAATTCTCAGCGTCCGCTCGCAAGGACTTTTTGGAAGCAGTCATGCCTAGACTTAAAGAATTTGCCAGATTTTTAATTAGAGTGCTTAATTGGCGTCTTATCGCCATTCTGGGTGGAACCTATTGGTTATACCATTTTCCCACCCACAAATGGGGATCAGATGACAATCTAATCTTGATGATTAACCTCTTTACACTCGCCACATTGGCTACAAGCTGGAACATCATTGGTGGCTATGTGAATCATGTCAATTTAGGGCTTGTTGCTTTCTTTGGTATAGGGTCCGTTGTGACGCGTGAATACTGGTTAGTTAAAGAATATGATCTCTATGATGCATTTTTTAGGGGTGGATTCGCCGCCGCTGGTGTTGCCTTGGTTATAGGCATCCCTGTTTTACGTTTACGTGGGGCTTATTTTGCAATTGGCACGCTGGCCTTGGCTGAAGCAGTGCGCGTGACGATTGTAGATAGATTCCCCGGCCAATCGACATTACCCCCAGCGATGCTCCGTACGTTTGATTTGGTTCCGCGTTATGAGCTCAGTCTGTGGGTGTTGGTGGCCAGCGTACTGGTAAGCTATGTTCTCAATCGATCGCGCTTTGGTTTATCCATGAAAGCGATTCGTGAAGATGAAGAAGCGGCTCGATCCATTGGTATCAATGTCACCTTATATTCATTGATTGCGTTTGTCATAAGTGCATTTTTGGCCGGCTTAGCGGGCGGCACTTTTGCCTATCGTTTCTACACATACGAACACAGCCTCGCTTTTTCGCCTGAATGGACATTTGATGCAGTCATTGTAACCTATATTGGCGGAGCGGGAACGTTAATTGGCCCCCTCTTGGGAGCCGCGTTTTTCATCTTCCTGCGCGACTATCTCTCTGGCAACAGCCAATTAGTCGATACCCATCCCATTTTCTTCGGGGCGTTGTTTATCCTCGTCGTATTAATCTTGCCGGGCGGCATGGTCGATTTATCTGCCCGCGTTAGACGGATAGCGTTCCGTCTAACAGACAAAATTGTGGCACTAATCGGGTCGAAAGATCCGACTTAGCAGCAAAAAATGTTTAATGTTTAAGGAGAAACTTGTAATGAAACGGTCTTACTTACTTACCGCATTACTATCCCTCCTGTTAATCGTAGCATTAGCAGGTCCATCAACCCTCACGAGTGCTCGTCCTACGAGTGCTCAAAGTGGTCCCGATACCATCAAAATCGGTGCCTCAATTCCGTTAACTGGCCGATATGCTGGCGGTGGTGCCCAAGTTGAACGTGGCTACCAACTGGCAGTTGAAGCCATCAATGCTGAAGGCGGCGTATATGTTGAAGAATATGACCGTCAAATTCCGTTAGAACTGATCATCCTTGATGACGAGTCTGATCCAGTTAAAACCGTTAGCAATCTTGAAGATTTGTACAATGACGATGGCGTCGTTGCTTATCTGGGTGGTTTTGCTAGCGATTTACATGCCGCTTCTGCCGCTACGGCTGAAGTAAACGGCGTGCCATACCTTGGTGTTGCGTTCGCCCTGTGGGATATTCATCAACAAGGCTTTATCTACCTATTTTCACCATTCCCCAAATCACCAGACTTGGCAACAATGCCCTTTGAAATGCTAGATAGTCTGGTTGAGGAAGAAGATCGTCCGACCCGTGTTGGTATTGCCCAAGAACAAACGGATTGGGGTATTGAATTAGGTGAAATGTGGCGTGATGCCGCTGAAGAATATGGTTATGAAGTTGTTGCTTATGAACGCTATTCTCCGGGTACCCAAGATTTCACCGATATTATTCTGACCATGAAGGAAGCCGACGCCCAAGTATTCCTATCCTTACCCAATCCCCCAGATGGTATTGCCTTAATAACCCAAATGGCCGAATTGGACTATGTTCCAGAACTTTCCATGGTTATTCGTGCACCCGATCCACCGACCTGGGTTGATGCAACGGGTATTGCGGGTGACTATGTGACGTTCCAACCCGGCTGGCATAATGCTGTTGATTATCCCGGTGTTGAAGAACTCAATGAAGCCCATATGGAATTAATGGGTCGCCCCGCTGATCCAATTGTAGGTCCGGCTTATGCAGTGGTTCAAATCTTGGTTGCGTCAATTGAAGATGCTGGCAATCTTGATCGCGATGATATTCGCGATTCTATTGCTGGTATCGACATCGATACCGTTATCGGCAACGTAACTTTCCGTGAAGACGGTACCGGTGATGTTGATTCCGTTATCCTCCAATATCAAAATGGTAAAGTTGAATTGGTCTGGCCAGAAGAATTTGCAACTGCTGATCTAGTATTCCCAGCACCTGCTCTCGATGACCGCGATAGCGGAGAGTAACTGATAATCATTGAAGGTACGGCATTCGTTTGTCGTACCTTTTTTCTTACCTGAAATTTTCCAAAAATATTTTAGAATGAAAAGGGGATATCTATTATGAATAAATTAAATCCTCCATTTCGAGTTGATCATGTCGGCAGTTTACTTCGTCCGAAGCCTTTATTGGAAGCAAGAGATCAATTTGCGAATGGTAAAATCTCCAGAAGCGAACTGCGTTCCATCGAAGATGACCATATTCGGAATGCCATCCAAAAACAAGAAGAAATTGGCTTGCAAAGTATCACCGATGGTGAATTTCGCCGGACATTTTTTCATGTTGATTTTCTAGAACGTTTAGAAGGTGTGACGGTGAGCGGCGGCATTGAGGTTCGCTTTGTGAGAAATGATGGCACCGTCGATTTCGCTCCGCCTCGGTTGAGTGTGACTGGTAAGCTACGGCATGTTGAAGATATTCAAAAAGCAGATTATGAATTCGTAAAATCGGTAACGCAACAAACTCCCAAGGTGACTATTCCATCTCCCACCATGGTTCATTTTAGAGGTGGACGTAAAGCCATCGATATCAAGGCATATCCTGAGATGGAGGAATTCTTTGACGATTTAGCTCAATGCTATCGGGATGAAATTGATGCTTTGTATGCGGCAGGTTGTCGCTATATTCAGATGGATGATACCAATTTAGCTTATCTGTGTGACCCCAAATTACGCGAAGGAGCTAGAGAACGAGGCGACGATCCCAATGCCCTACCTCTTGCTTATGCAGAACTGATTAATAAGGTTATTGATGGACGCCCCGATGATCTAACCATTGCAGTGCATTTATGTCGCGGCAATTTTCGGAGTGCTTGGGTAGCCGAAGGTAGTTATGAACCCGTTGCGGAAGTTCTATTTAACGAATTAAATATCGATGCTTATTTCTTAGAATATGATGATGAACGCTCAGGTGATTTTGCTCCATTACGTTTTGTGCCAGCCAATAAAACTGTCGTCCTTGGGTTGATTACGACTAAAACAGGTAAACTTGAACCACGCGAAGACTTGCTCAGTCGCATTGATAGTGCCGCTCAATACCTTGCTCTCGACAATCTCTGCCTAAGCCCACAATGTGGTTTTTCCAGTACCGTACATGGTAATGAACTGACTGAAGAAGCACAGTGGAATAAATTGCGTTTGGCGGTTGATGTAGCCTCCGAGGTTTGGGGTATATAAGCGAAAACAATCGCTATTTATAAACACATATCCTTTATTGGCGCATACAAACTACATCGTCAAAATTCACATTTACACTGCAATGAGCCTCTATATAATGAGGTGTAGTGTCTTACCCAATCGGCAAAAGGAAAATTTATTGAGGAAACATGCTTCTGATACCTATGAAATATTGAAGGAAAAAATTATTTCAGGAGAATTTTATCCTTCTCAGCATCTTGTCGAGTCTAAATTAGCTAAAGAGCTTGATGCTAGTCGGGACCACATACGCATGGCATTTCAACGCTTAGAAGCCGATGGGTTGATTACTTTATTGCCTAATCAAGGCGCTTCTGTGGCTGAGCCATCGTTAGAGGATACAGTCGACACCGTTATCGCCCAAGGCGCTTTATCTTTGGAGGCGTTTCGACGTGCCATGACCAATATCAATGGTGATCAAAATGCGCTCCAAGAATTACGTGCGCTTCTTGACGAGATGGAAAAAGGCATTGCGGAACACGACTTTAGTTTATATGCGTCAGCGGCGCATGACTTCAAGATCATGTTGCTTGATTTAGCCGATAGCCCACGTATCAAGGAATTATATGAACGGTTACGGATTACCATCGGTCGTATTCGTATCCGGAATATCATTATCCCCATTCGTGGCGCTAAATCTCTCCATGAACATCAAGCGATATTCAATGCAATCGCGGATTCTGATCCTGAAACGCTAGACAAAGTCACGCGCGCCTACTTCTTGAGTGTACGCACGGATATCGAAAAATATTGGGATATCCTCAATCCATAGCTAGATCGAGATAAAATTTTGATTTCAGCGAAGGACAACATGCTTTCCATAGACTATTCAACACGGGTCGACTCACCACAGGTCGACCTTTTTTCATACGATAACGCGCGCGCAAACCGCTAAGCTCGGATTACATGGCTGTTTCTGGGTGTCGACGTGGAAGCTGGAGCAAAATAATCGCGCCGATAAGCGCTAAGAAACCCCAAAACACAAATGGCGCATTCAAACTCCGTGACGCTAATAGATTACCGATAGGAACACAGATGACCGCCCCTGTTTGGCGCAAAGTCAGCACCAACCCCAGCGATATTCCCGCAAATTTATAATCCAGATCTTTGATGCTTAACGTCACAGCTTGATGCAAGCCCATATAAGCATCAAATATAGCGCCTATAAACAGCATGGGTATCCAGATAAAATCAGTCGACACAACTGCAAGCGCAAGTACCGCTAAACCCATGATAGTGATAAAACCAACTAAAAATTCACGGCGTCGGTCAAGGCGTTCGGCTAAGATGGAAAATGGCATGGCCGCAATGAGACTTACGACATAAAAAAAGGTAAGCGTACGATCGGCGGAACCCTCCGCCAATCCTTTTTCATCGAAATAGAGGGGGATATAGCCTAAGATGCCACGATAACAGGCCCAAAAGCAAAATGTGCCTAATCCAACAATCCACAGTTGCCGCTGACATACAATCTAAGCAAGTCCTTCACGTATGTTGGGGGTAGTTTTCACTTGCTGAGCGAGCGGCTCTTGCGGATACAATAAAAACCAAATCATACCCAGCGCGATACAGATACCACCAAAGAGAAATAACACGGCCCGCCAGTCGCCCAATGCGGGTGCTAACCATGTGCCATTAAATGCCGATCCCATGGCATAACCTAAGCCCATGCCCGTTGAAATGATTCCTGCCGCAATCCCACGTTTATCGGGAAACCAAATGCCAGCAATACGCATCGCATTCATGGGCGTCAGTGCGGCAAAAAAACCAAAGAGAACGGTCGTCAATAACAGCAACAAATAATTTGAGGATAGGCCGCGTGAGGCACTTGCCAGCCCACCTAAAACACATAAGCCCGTTAGCATTTTACGGGTACCGATTCGATCAACAATAATCCCGCCCGGAATACTCATAAAAAGCCCGCCGAGTGAACCAATTCCCCAAATACTGCCAATTTCTTCGATAGAAAGATGGAGATCCTTACTGATTTGAGGAAACAGGACCACAATACCGCTGTATGAAATTGCGAACATAATCGCCGCTGTGAGCGTGGCCAAAATGAGAACAAACCAGCGTGTTGAAGCGTTAGGTGCTTGAGATGTCATCGGATTTATACCTTTGAGACCATGACATTGTTGACATGGTTAGGCTAATCTTGAATATGAAAATTTCGCTGATGTTTTTGCTTTGATCTCATCCAGCGTTGCATTCGGCATAATCTCAATAAGATGGAGTTGGTTATCTTCAAAAACAAAGACGGCTAAATCCGTAATAATCAAATCCACTGCCCCAAGTGCCGTTACGGGTAAGGTGCATTCTGGGACAATCTTCGGTGTTCCATCGCGGCTCGTATGCGTCATGGTCACAATCAGCTTTTTAGCTCCCGACGCCAGATCCATTGCCCCACCAACCCCCAGCAGTGGTTTGCCGGGTACCGCCCAGTTGGCGAGATCACCTTTCTCATCAACTTGTAACCCGCCCATAATCGCTACATCAACATGGCCACCACGGATCATGGCAAA
>JBNLCD010000188.1:0-9384 GCA_050303635.1 Anaerolineae bacterium | reverse complement strand
CGGAATGACCTCGGCTCCTTTGACAATATCAACCCTGTCATGCAAGAACGTATTACGTTTAGCATTGGGGAACGCTATGAATATCTGCGGCAATGGTTGAGTCAAGAGCGTGAGCGTGTCGCCAATACCCCGCCAGATTATTTCTTACGCCGGCTCTTTGGAGATGTGGTTTCACAAAAAGGCTTCGGTTTTCACACCAATCTTGATGCCGGGAATATCATTGCCCAGTTGATTGATTCCGCTTTTAATTTTCGGCAAGTCCTCTATCCACAAGGCGTTGAAGATTGGTCACCTGTCTGGATGCAATTTCGGCAATTGGTGACCGAGGGGTTACTCGCGGCGGTGCATGATTTAAGTTGGCGTAAAGATGAAAATCAAGCGGTGTTTATCGCACCAGCTTTCACTTTCCTCTTGCGCAATCGCCCGGTTAAATATCAAATCTGGTTGGATGTGGGCAGTTATGCGTGGTGGGAACGTCTCGATCAACCGCTAACACATCCCTACGTCACCCAGCGCACCTATCCTGAAGCCCGTCCGTGGACAGATGAAGATGAAATTACCACTCAATGGGAAATGCTCCGTAAATTGGTTTTAGGTTTAACGCGGCGCTGTGAGGAAAAAATCTATCTGGCGATTGCCGATCTAGGTGAGCAAGGTTTTGAGCAACGCGGGCCCTTGTTGCGCGTTTTTCAACAAATCATGCAAACTTATGGAGACGTAGATTAATCACACAGCTTCGATGACTTATGACTGGATTGGCAAGCGGGCTGTGCCATTCCAGAACTCATCAAAATGCTGAATAAGGTCCATAAATTGGGTAAAATCACGCGGCTTCACAAGATAACAATTCGCCTGATGTTGGTAGCACGCCAAAATATCATTTGGGGAATTAGACACACTCAAGATAATAACTGGGATCATCTTGAGCTCAATATCTGTTTTGATAGTGCGCAGGACTTCTAACCCGCTAATTTTGGGTAAGTTCAAATCTAGAATGATAATATCTGGTCGGATCGTATCATCATCCGTGTATGCACCGCGTTTATATAAATAGTCGAGTGCATTTTCACCATCTTTAACAACGGTTAAGGTGGGTTCACGTTGGGTATGTTCGAAAGCTTTGCGGATAAGCAGAATATCTTCATTACTATTTTCGACCAACAGAATATTGAATGAACTTACTAATGTTGTCATGCGCTAAGCTATCCTGTGGAGAATGGGGAGAGTCCAATAAAATGTCGATCCTTCTTCTAAAACTGACTCCACCCAAATTTTACCGCCATATTGCTCAACAATACGTTGGCAAAGGGTTAGACCGATGCCCGTCCCCGGATATTCGTGGGTCGAATGTAGGCGTTGAAACATCGTAAATATCTGTTCAAGATAGTCATTCTTAATGCCAATGCCATTATCTTCCATCCAGAATAACCAATAGTCACCTTTCTTTTGTGCGCCAATATGAATTTTAGGTGGGCGCGGACCGCTAAACTTAATGGCATTCTCCAATAAGTTTTGAAACAATTGCACCATATGAGATTCACTCACAACCAACAGGGGTAATTCATCCGCCGTAATTTCTGCCTGTGATTCATCAATCTTCAAACGCAAATTGAAAAGACACTGACTGACAATATGCTTGAGCTGAACACGTTGAAATGTAACTTGCTGGCCGATTTTTGAATATTCCAACAAGCTCTCAATCAAGGACTGCATACGATTGGCATTATCGGTTGCAATCTGAATATATTTGGCCGCGTCTGGACTTGCAACATCGGCAAACTCAACTTCAAGCAAACCCAGATAGTTTGAAATTAAACGCAAGGGTTCGCGGAGATCATGCGAAGCAATCGAGATAAATTGGGCAACTTCGTTTTTGGCCTGTTCGAGTGCGTTGGCAATGTCAATTTGCTCATCAGTACATGGCCCACCTTCCTCAAGCTCCATAATACGGAGTTCGAGGGCGGCAATCTTTCTTAGTAAGTCATTTCGGGAAACAATCTCGTCTGACATCGGCTAATCTCCCGCCTGATGTGGAACACCTTGTCTGGCAGAGGAAAAATCTTGCAGATAGTCTGGAGAAATGGTGCCAAATAACCGATCCCAAATAAGGGTGTAAAATCCAAAATTGTGTTCATCGTCAAAATGATGTTCGGCATGGAAGGTGCTCGTAGATATATAGCGCACAATTGGCGAATCCACCCAGGAATCCGGCATCGGTTCAACGCCAATATGCCCCACCAAGCCAAACACAATATTGAGAGTCAAATAAATAATGATGCTCGCCCAATTCGCCGGATAAATCGTAATCACAAGTAACCATAACGTTCCAAAGCCGAGCGTTTCGAATGGGTTGAGGACAAAGAGTGTCAAAGGACGTGGATTTTCAAACCGATGATGGGTCCGGTGAATAATTGGATAGAGCCGAGGATGATGCGCGATCCGGTGAAAAACATACATGGCCAAATCCATCGCAAAAATTAACAGGATGGTATCAAAAATCATGCGCAATGGATTCATACCAAAATCCACATGAATAATGCCATTCTGCCACATAATAATGCCCACCACAGTGACTAAGGTGTTTAAGGTGACACATGAAGTAGCAAAGAGAATTTCTAAGCGCGAAATGGGTTCGGGCGTCTCTGTAATTGGGAAATCCCCATATCGCTTGACCATAAGATGGCCCATAATCATACAGACCCCAAAAATAATCAAGTTTTCGAGCGTGGCCCAAATGGTGGCTTCCCAGACGGACATCTTATCAAGGTTATTGAAAAAATTTTCAAAAATGACTGGCATCAACTATTTCCTTGATCTATTTTTCCACGGCACAACTTGATTTGTATTGTAACAAATCTGGCTACTGTGCGAAAACGGATTCAAGCCAAGGTGCTTATACTTAATGGTTCTATTCATAAGTTAGGGTGGGAAGCACATATATCATGATAAAAGCCCACTAGATTTAGCGGGCTTCTATTGAAGATAGGGTTTGTGTGTTGTGTAAGGATGTGTCAAATTTATGCGGCTTTTTTAGCCTTGGTTTCGTCAACGTGTTGTTCGAGCTTATAAATCTTTTGTGATTCGGCGCGCTTCTTGGTTTGCCGACGGTCAATTAATGTCCCAATTGCAATCAAGGCCACTAATGGGATGCCGATACGAATGAGGAACATGCCGATTACTGTTAGAACTGCCATTTTATCATCTCCTCTTGTTGAGATTTGTTTTTTCCCTACGTTTTCTTCCGTCTTGTTAACTATAAGATATCAAATTGATACCGTAGATAAAATCCGTTAAGCCGCGTAATTCAAGCATGGGTCAACTACCCCATATCGGTATGGGGAGTCGCCAAAGAGGATCAATTGCACAGAATTTGCTAAGGGCGTGGGGTTTTATGTGCTATGCGTTTCAATGAAGTGATAAGCGGCTTCGCGGTCTTTCATAAAATAAAGTTTATGGCCAAGATCCCAGGCGTGAAAAATATCCTGCATGGCTTGACGCAAAGGCTGGCTTAACATTGAGATGACAATGGTGGCTTTAAAAGTATCTTGTTGAACGACAGACTGCTTTAGTTGAAGCAGTTCCGGGGTAAAAAGTTCTTGTTCATAATACATAGCTTCAACGGCATATAAGAGGACATAGGTTACCGGATGAGTGATGCTATATTCATAGATTTCGGTATACGCGGCCAATAATTGTTCAGGTTTGATCAGCCCTGTGTAATTAATCAATAAAATGTGGTCGTCTAGATACTCTATATCAACGGCCATAAAATATCCTTATATTTGTTTATAAATTTTGTATACAAAACTATGTCCAAAACCCATTATTTTATTGAGTATACCACCTAACTTTTGGACTGCAAAATAGTGATAAAACTAAATATTTTTAAGTCTCTCTTATGATTTTAGAAACACTCCAAAGGTATAGCCGAAGATAGAATCATCTCAATAGATCAGTTTCTGTTTTAGGGTAAATTTGACAAATGAGAGATTTTTTCGAGAATCCTTATATCTCACGTTTCATATATTCCAAAGGCTGAAACAGCTTAATGTATACGCGACCAGCGGTCGAATTGGGTTTAAGGGCAAATTGGCAACAGTTTACGCTATTGCTGTTGATCAATGCCTTTGTGGGGGCCATGGTTGGCTTAGAACGTACCATAGTCCCGCTTATTGCGTCAGAGGAATTTGATTTAGCATCAGTGAGTGTCATTCTCTCATTTATTGTCAGCTTTGGCATCATTAAAGCGCTGGCCAATCTTTTTGCAGGTCGCTATGCAGATCGTATCGGACGCAAACCACTTCTCACGGCGGGCTGGTTAATTGGACTACCGGTTCCAATAATCGTAATTTGGGCCCCAACATGGGAATGGGTAGTCTTTGCCAACGCACTCTTAGGTATCAATCAGGGACTGTGTTGGTCAACGGCTGTTATCATGAAGATTGATTTGGTCGGACCTGTAGGACGCGGACGTGCTACAGGCCTCAATGAGTTTTCTGGTTATGTGGCGATGGCATTGACTACTGTTCTAATCGGTTGGGTTGCCGCGCAAACAGATCTTCGCCCTTATCCATTCTATTTTGGTATTGGCTTTGCTCTGGCCGGCTTGATTCTATCAACTGTTTTTGTGCGCGAAACACAAAGTTTTGCACATTATGAAGCTCAGTTTCATCATCAAGCTGATGCCCCGTCCCTCCGCTTCTGGGCGATTTTTCGACGGGTAAGTTGGCAAGATAAACGCTTCTTCAGCATTTCACAGGGCGGGTTGGTGAATAATCTCAATGATGTCGTCATCTGGGGATTATTGCCAGTATTCGCGGTTGGTTCAGGCATTTCAATAGAAAAGGTCGCCGCGATTGGAAGTACCTATTTGGGTGTCTGGGGGATTGGTCAATTAATTACAGGTTCACTAAGTGATCGTATTGGGCGCAAACCTCTAATTACAGGGGGTTTGTGGGTAACTGCGCTCGGCATCATCCTCTTTGCTCAATCAACAAGTCTATCGCTTTGGTTTATAGCGGCGGCTGTGATGGGGTTAGGCACAGCGATGGTGTACCCGACTTTCCTCGCCGCGATTAGTGATCTTGCTCATCCGAGTTGGCGCGCGTCGGCGCTCGGTGTCTACCGATTATGGCGGGATAGCGGCTATGCATTTGGAGCTATACTCGCAGGTACCCTGTCCGATATTTTTACAATCCAAACAGCCATACTGATGATCGGTGTTCTGACTTTTATCTCTGGTAACATTACAGCTTTGCTTCTTCCCGAAACCGTGTCACATGTGAATTTGCCAGCCGCCACATCACCTTCCAAAACTTCGGAGTGATGCATACCATGCTAGTAAATACCTGACCAGTTATGGGTGTTTTAGCCGACTAGCTTTATAAACTATTTCCAGTAAAGAAAAGACAATTAAAAAAACATCCGTTGGCTATCTGAAGCAGACTGTGTATAATTTAGAACGATTAATCAAATCGTCGTTTGATAAAATTTTAAATTGTTAAGTGAATTATCCCCAAAGGAGCATTACTAGATGAGCTACCAGATTCGCACCGCCTGCGTAATTGGTTCGGGGACGATGGGCGGGGGCATTGCCTCTCTACTCGCTGGGGTCAATATCCCGGTGTTGTTATTGGACATTCCCGCACCTGATACGACTCCCGATGACCCATTCCACAAGCGGAATGCTATTGTTTTAGATAATTTTAAGAAATTGCAAAAATCACGTCCGGCCCAATTTTTTGAACAAACTGACTGGGATTTGATCACGGTTGGCAATCTTGATGATGACTTGCCGAAAATCGCTGATGTCGACTGGGTAATTGAAGTAATTGTCGAGAATTTAGCTGTGAAACACAGCTTGATGGAAAAAATCGACGCAAACCGTAAACCCGGTTCCATTATCACCACCAACACCTCCGGCTTAAGCGTTGAAGCCATTGTCGAAGGTCGCAGTGATGATATGCGTCAACATTTTCTCGGTACGCACTTCTTCAATCCGCCACGCTATCTCAAATTACTTGAAATTATTCCGCAACCCGAAACCAAGCAAGATCTTGTTGATTTTATGTTCGATTTTGGCACCAAGCGCTTGGGTAAAGGGTGTGTGCTCTGCAAGAATACGCCCAACTTTATCGCTAACCGTTTTATCAGCATTATCGGGAGCATTGGCGTCAACTATGCCCTCGATAATGGTTACACAGTCGAAGAAGTTGATGCTATCACGGGGCCATTAATTGGTCACCCATCGACGGCTTCCTTCCGTCTGCAAGATTTGGTCGGTGTCGATATTCATGTTCATGTCGCCCATAATCTCTATGATGCTATCCCCGATGATCCTTATCGTGAAGTAATCCGCCATGAAAAAGCCGACAAACTCTATGCTTGGATGATGGAAAATAAATTCTTGGGTCGCAAGGCCAAGCAAGGTTTCTATAAGACCATTACCCAAGACGGCAAGAAAGTTCATATGCCGCTTAATATGGAAACTTTGGAATACGAAATGCCCACCAAAGTCCGTTTTGACAGCGTCGGCAAACACCGCAAAATTGAAGATACGGGCGAACGCATCAAAGCGCTCATTAACGAAGATGACCGCGCCGCCGAATTTATCTGGCATCTACACGCGGCTTCTTTCGCTTATGCCTCCGAAAAACTCGGCGAAATTGCGGATACCCTTGTCGATATCGATAACGGCAATAAATGGGGTTTTGCCCATGAAATGGGTCCGTTTGAAATTTGGGATGCCGTTGGCGTTGCCGAAACCATTGATCGCGTAGAAGAATCAGGTTTCGCTGTGCCAGCTTGGGTCAAGGAAATGGTTGAATCCGGACACTCGACCTTCTATCAACGTGATGATAATGGCATTGTCGCCGGCTACTATGACCCGAATGAAAACGGTTATGTTGCGCTCGAAAAAGATCCACAGGTCGTTGTCATCAAGAATCTCAAGGCTGAAGGCAAAGTCGTTGAGAAACTCGAAGGCGCTAGCTTGATTGATATGGGCGATGGTGTTGCTTTACTTGAATTTACCAGCAAAGCCAATTCCATTGACGAAGATGTTATGAGCATGTCTATGAAAGCTCTCGAACGCCTGAACAGCGATTTCGATGGGTTGGTTGTGGGTAATCAAGGTCAAAACTTCTCAGTCGGTGCCAATCTCTTCTTGATGTTTATGCTGGCCCAAAGCGAACAATGGGATGAAATTGACCGCGCCTCCAAGACCTTGCAAGATGTCGCCCAAAGCTTCCGTTTTGCGTCGAAGCCTGTTGTCATGGCTCCTCACGGTATGGCTCTCGGTGGTGGCGCTGAATTGACAATGGCCGGTCGTCGTGTCGTAGCCCATGCGGAATCCTATATCGGTTTAGTTGAAATAGGTGTTGGGCTTATTCCGGCAGGGAGTGGTTGTCTTGGATTGTTGCGCAATGTCGTGAATCCCGTCATGGAAGCGACCGAACATGCGGATGTTTTGCCTCATCTCCAAAAAATCTTTGAAACCATTGCAATGGCTAAGGTTTCCGAAAGTGCCATGCAAGCCCGTAATAATGGCTTCTTGCGGGCTCAAGATCGCATCGTGATGAACCGCGATCACTTGTTAGCCGAAGCCAAACGTGAAGTCTTGCATCTGGCACCCAATTACGAACCGTTGGTACCGGGCAAGGTTTATGCCGCAGGTCGCGACCTCGAATCAGCGATGAAGGTTGGGGCGTGGATGCTTGCCCAAGGTGGTTATGCCACGGAACACGAAGAACACATAGCTGATGGTTTAGCTTATGTTCTGAGTGGGGGTGGTTTGAGCGAACCAACCTGGGTTGACGAACAATATATCCTCGACCTCGAACGTGAAGTTTTCGTTGAACTATGTAAAACTGAAAAGACTCAACAACGAATTCAACATATGCTGGAAACCAATAAACCGCTCCGCAACTAGACTTAACACAAGAAAAAGCATTGAGGGTAGATATGATATCTACCCTCTTTTTTGTTAGAAATTGGGGTAGGGGGGTAGACTTTTGGATATTTTTGGCTTATATAATGTTATAGGGGACTACTTAGAATTGGGACTTTCATCAAGGATTAAATAAGTTTACAGAGGTCATTCAACATGGATTTACAAATGGATACGGAAATTTCATCCTTAGCTACATTAATGGCTGAGGCAACTACTTATGAGGATGCTTGGCTTACCGGTTTAGAACTCCAATCTTTTGGCGTTGAACGAATTCCGGCTCTCAAAGCAGTTCTCGCCGATGGCACCCTCGTTGCCCGCCGGGCTAGTGCATTCTGGCTCTCCGATGAAGCGGAAACAATACCCCCCGAATTATTTTTATCTCTTTCAGAAGACGAAGATGACGATATTCGATATTATGCGGCTTATGGCTTAGGGTACATGAAACATCCACGCGCTGTTCCGCAACTTCGTCAGATGATGCTCAATGATGAAAGCGTCGAGGTTCGTCAAACTGCCGCACATAGTTTATATCCAGCGGCGGTGCTCAACAATCAAGTTCAATCCATCATTGATGATTACACTAAGGCCCTGAGCGCCGAAAAATTAGCTGTTGTCCGTGAAGAAATTGTCACCAGTCTCAGCTACTTCCTCGGTACACCCGCGCGAAACGAAGCCATTCTCCTGCTCAAAGATGCTTTAGAAGATCCAAATCTCACCGTTGTCGAACAAGCCCGCATTTCACTTTCCGTTTTACGGAATGAAGCGCTGATCGTCGGCTAAAACTTGAGGTTTCAAACTTGCTAGAAACGCTACGGGACATCCTAATTCAGGATGTCCCGCGTTTTTGTATTCAAAATAATTGAACTATCTTAGAAAAATTATTCTAGGACAGTGACTAGGTCAGCAGGGACCCAAACCATGGCGGATGATTCGCCAATCCAGATTTCATACCAAAGCCGACCATCAATATCAGTGCTACTCATGACCAAATGGGTATCAAAACCATTTCCATCATAATCTTGGGGAAGCCATATTTCATTGCCATCAGCATCACGCACAACACTACCTCCCGCTGAATCATAGATGGGCTGGGCTTGCGCTGTACTGATCGAAATCAGGCCTGCTTGGGGAGCGGGTAATTGGTCTACTGGTGGTGTAGGTGGTGTAGGCAGAACAGCCCCAACGCCCGGACAAGCTCCGTCCAAACAAAAGTGCGGAGCAAGCGAATTACCCCAGCTGGGTGTTGTGCCCGGTGACAATGAACCGTTTCTACTAGCTCCGTCTAAAACAGTGTAGGGTCCGACTGTGTAACCGCTGGCTGGATTGAGTGAGGAATTATTGAAATTAATAAATTGCATTCTATCAGTCGACAATGACAACACCGACACTGCCAATCGTATCATTGCTGGACACTTCAAGAGCCATTTCTCGCC